>CAJXUF010000152.1 GCA_913061175.1 uncultured Psychrobacter sp. | reverse complement strand
TAGCTGTTTTTAGCCCATTTAGAGGACACTCGTTTGAATTGAGGACACGCCCTAAGTAGACTATTTATTTTATGCTTTTTATCTCAAGCATCTTTCAGACTTAATATTTTTAGCGTCATTCATTTGCAATTACTTTAGACAATTGCTTAAACATTTTTTGATAGACCGAGTTCATTATGCCGACACCCTTATTATCTAGCAGATCTACCGCCTCTTTTTTTAAACGTCCATTATTGACTGCTGCCATGACAGCGTTATTAGCTACGGTAGTGGCAGGATGTAGCTCGCCTGAATCTAATGACTCTGAGCCAGCAGACGCCAAAACCGAAAACCCAACGGCTGATGAATCACAGAACGTTGCTAATAATGACGCTGTATCTGCTGAGAAAATCATGGTCAGTACCGTAAAAGGTGATGTTGAGCTGGCCATGAACCCATCGCCACTTGTCGTTTATGATATGACGTTGATGCAAGACTTGGCGGCGCTAGATGTGGCGGTCGATGGTATGCCTGGCGGTCTATTGCTAAAGAATCTACACTCAGAAACGCAGCCTGATCCAAAATCGGTAGGTACTGTGTTTGAGCCAGATCTTGAAGCGTTGAATGCAATGCAGCCGCAAGCTATTTTGGTCGGTTCACGCATGGCAGAAAAATACGACGAGCTATCAAGTATCGCGCCGACATTGGATATGAGTATTGATACAGCAAATATCTATGAGTCAAGCAAGCAGCGCCTGCATGATTTAGGTGCGCTGTTTGGTAAAAGCGATCAGGCAGCTAAGCTACAACAGAACATCGATGGACTCATCACTGAGACCAAAGATCTAACAAAAGAAGATAAAGGCACTGGCCTAGTCGTCATGGTCAATGGCAACAAAATGTCAGCCTATGGTGACAAATCTCGCTATGGTTTTATCCATACTGTGTTAGGTGTACCAATGGCAGATGACAAAATTGCCGATGCGCCTCATGGTCAGCCAATATCGTTTGAATACATCCAAAAAGCCAATCCAGATTGGTTATTTGTCATCGACCGTAGCGCCGCAATTGGTGAAGACGGTATTGGTGCCAAGGCCGTATTAGACAATCCATTGGTTGCCCAGAGCAATGCATGGAGTAAGCAGCAAGTGGTTTATCTTAGCCCAGATTCTTACTTAGCATTTGGCGGCTACTACCAGTGGATGCAGGATCTAACGACGATCAAAGATGCTTTTACTAACGCTAAGTAACGTCGTTGGTGATAAAAACGACTGTTGCACAAGTAAGTATTATTACCGTTAACCCTGCTAATTTTTAAGCCAGTAGAGATTATGTCGTTATTTTCACCCCGTACTCATGCTAGGCTCAAATCCAGTACTGCTCCATCAGCGTCAAGTTGGCAGAGCGGTACTGGCAATGCGTTACATCGACGTACTGTCATACCACCATGGTTAATCAATACAGCAAGCCTCATTCTTATGGGGCTTTTGGTGTTATTGAGCTTATCTATTGGTGTGGCTGACTTTTCATGGTCAGGTATCTTGCAGAGCCTGCTGACTCAGAGTGCCAACTCCGATAGCTCATTGCTATTGGTGAGCCGCATACCGCGCACCATCGCCATTATCTTGACTGGCATTGCAATGGCTGTGGCTGGGATGATTATCCAAGTAGTACTAAAAAACCGCTTTGTAGAGCCATCTATGGTTGGTGCAACTCAGAGTGCTGCACTTGGTTTGCTAGTGGTCAGTCTGCTATTTCCTGCAAGCGCCCTTATTGTCAAAATGGGCGTGGCAACCATCGCTGCTGTTTTTGGCATGATGCTATTTATGCTGCTCATTCACCGTATTCCGCCTACTGATTTTTTGATGATTCCACTGATTGGCATTGTCTTTGGCGGCATTATCGAAGCAGTCACTACCTTTATCGCCTATCAGACCGAATCACTACAGATGCTCAGTGTTTGGCAGTTTGGTGATTTTTCGGGCGTATTGGCAGGGCGCTATGAGCTGTTGTGGCTCACGGGTGGACTGTGTGTGCTGGCTTATATTATTGCCGACAAGCTGACTATCGTTGGTTTGGGTGACAATATCGCCTTGAACTTGGGTATTAGTAAGCGTCAGGTCACTTGGATTGGCGTGGGTATGGTAGCCATGATGAGTGCTGTCGTGGTTGTGACTGTGGGCATGATTCCTTTTATTGGGCTGGTCGTGCCAAACATTGTGAGCCGCCTAATGGGAGATAAGTTACGTCGTAGCTTGCCAGCAGTTGCCCTACTTGGTGCTTCAGCCGTGCTGCTGTGCGATATTATCGGGCGCTCTATTCGCTACCCATTTGAAGTACCGGTCGCCACTATTTTTGGTGTGGTTGGTACAGTGCTATTTTTATGGCTGTTATTACGTGCACCAGCTGAGCAGTAGCACCATGTTCACTAACTGTGTGCCCACCTTTGGTACTCATATACCGTCGTTCATTTTTTGCCTTATTAGATAAGCTTGGCATCATAGGATTTTTGTATGTTCTCATCAACTAAGCTTACTTCCACCAAGACTGGTGCTACCAACACTAGCACAGCGGTAGATAACTCATCTTCAGCAGACGGTCAGTATTCAGCTGCCGCACAAGGTCAGTTGGCAAAGCTTTGGGCATGGATAGCTGCCCATCCAAAATCCATAGCAGCTATTATTCTACTTATCTCGATGACCTTGTTTATGACACTCAATGTCAATGGCTATTGGGACTTTGCACTACCATTACGCGGCAAAAAACTGCTGGCACTGATGGTGGTTGGCTATGCGATTGGCGTGTCGACGTTACTGTTCCAGACGCTGACCCACAACCCGATTCTCACCCCCTCCCTACTTGGGTTTGATTCACTCTATGTTCTGTTGCAGAGCTTACTGGTTTTCTTTTTAGGTGCGATTAGCTTTACCAGTCTCGATCCTATTGCCAAGTTCACGCTAGAGATTGTCCTGATGTTTGGGGCATCCTTATTATTATTTAAGTTATTATTTTCTAAAAGCAGTCAGGATCTGACGCGGCTAATATTGGTGGGCGTTATCTTTGGTGTGTTGTTTCGCAGTTTATCAGCACTCATTGCACGGCTGATTAACCCTGATGATTTTGTGGTCGTACAGTCCGCTAGCTACGCGCAGTTCAATACGGTCAACCCTCAGCTGCTGGGCATCAGCTTATTTATCTGTGCCATCACTGCGATCTTTGTATGGCGCTGGCGTTATCAGTGCGATGTGTTGATGCTCGGACAAGCACAGGCCGTCAATCTTGGTATCAACTATCAGCGTCTGGCATTTGGTCTATTAACTGTCATCGCTGTATTGGTTGCCACGGCTACCGCCCTGGTCGGTCCAGTGACTTTCTTTGGTCTATTGGTTTGCGCATTGACCAATCGTATCGCGCGACATATGTATCACACTGAGCGGCTGATACTGGTCAGCTTGGTCGCTATGATTTGCTTAGTGCTGGGTCAGACTATCTTTGAGCAAGTGCTAGATATGGCAGGCGTATTATCAGTGGTGATAGAGCTAGCAGGCGGATTGATGTTCTTAGCATTGATATTTATGTCTCAACGCCGTTCAGTATGACCACTTAGCTAACATTGTTTATTTAGCTGATGCTGTTCATCAAGAAAACCCTAAGACTTTTTTAAATAAGACTGACTATGATTAAACTGAATAATATCTCTCACTATATTGGCAAACAACAAATCTTGCATGACATTACGTTGTCCCTACCAACGGCGCAGGTGATTGCTTTGATTGGGCCTAATGGTGCTGGAAAGTCTACGTTGTTTTCTGTTATGGCTCGCTTGCAGCCGCTACAATCTGGGCAGGTGAGCTTCGCTGTAGATAATGAGGAACGTGATATTGTCAGCTGTCAGGCGCGGACACTAGCCAAGACGGTCGCAATGCTTGGGCAAGACAATCATGTGCAAGGACGCCTACGCGTACATGAGCTACTGATGTTTGGTCGTTATCCTTATCATCAAGGGCAACCAACCGCAGACGATCAGCAAAAAGTACAGGAAATCCTCGAACGCTTTGAGCTTGAGCCACTTGCCGAGCGTTTCTTGTCAACGCTATCAGGTGGACAGCGTCAGCGCGTGCTGATCGCCATGATTGTTTGCCAAGATACACCCTATCTATTGCTCGATGAGCCACTGAACAACCTAGATATGTATCATGCTGGTCGACTCATGCGTGAGCTACGCCAGCTTAGCCACAATCAGCAAAAAACCGTGGTAATAGTCCTGCATGACATCAACCAAGCAGCACAATTTGCCGATACAGTAGTTACGATGAAAGCAGGAGAAGTGACCGCTGTTGGTCGTCCTGCTGATGTTATTACCCAAGAGACGATGAAAGATTTATACAACGTCGATGTCACTGTCCTAAGCCATCAAGGACGTCCAGTAATTGTTGATACGGTTTAATGACTAAACCGTATTCAAGTAAGCAATAAAAAACTCAATATAGTGCCAGTACATAGGTACTAGCACTATATTGAGCACATTAATTTTATGTCTTAATATCTATTTAAGTTTTTGCACTGCTTTAAGTCGCTGCTGTCGACCTTTCCACCACAGATAGACGCCCGTAATGGACAACACTGTCACAGCCAAACCTACCAGTGCTAAAAATATTTGATACAGTAAGTGACCGATGCCATGGCTAATATGACCCATATGTAAGGTCAACAACCAATTGTTGGTTTTGCTACCAAATGATGAGTTCTGGTAGCCAAAGTTCACCTGTTCAACGCTACCCGTTTTTGCATTGACCGTGATGGATGATGCACCGCCTTTTTTACCAATGTCCTTATCTGTTTTAAAGCGCAGCTGCCATTGACCCTCATCTTCAATCCAACGTATGCCTAAAAACTCCCGTACTATCATACCCTTGCTTTGGGCAGCGATGTTTGCCTGCTCACTTAAATAAGCAATGCTATTGGATTTGTTGACCACATCAACAGCTTCAACTCTAGTCGCTGTTTCTGCACCAGACGCCTGCTCTGCTTTTTCTAATGGTTTTCTTGAGTTTTCCTGTCTCTCACTTCTTCCCTCGAGTCCTACGACAGCGTGCATCACAGGTTGATAGACCTCTCTTAAGTTAAAACCAACACTCGACCACGCGATGACAAACAAGATCCCCCAAAGCCATAACCCAAAGGCATGGTGTAGATCATAATTCAATTTAAACATATTACTTTTGGTACGGATTTTCCACGCTGGTAACCAGCGTTTCAAAAATGAGGCACGTTTTTTAGGCGAGGTTTGATTCTGTGCTTTTTTCTTAATCGCTCTAGGAAACGTCAAATAAAAGCCGATGAAACAATTAATCGTCCACACGAGCGCGACAATCCCTAGTAGCAATTTTCCAATGTCACCCAATAATAAATCGCGATGTAACCAAAATACTTTCCACATGGTATTGTGCCATGCCCACTCATCTCTATCACGAGTACCAATGATATCGCCAGTATAAGGGTGGACATAAACCTGTTGAAACGGTGCTTTTGGTTGGTTTTGGGCGGCTTTTCCTCGTGCTCTGTCTACCGAAAATACGGCTGATCTCTCTGCTGCTATCGAGGTTGGCATGCTAGAAAAAGCATATTGAGGGTATGCATTAATGACCTTATCATGAAGCTCGGCAATAGGCAGATGTGATGCGTTTTGTTTCTCAACCTGAGCCAGTTTATGGTTGAAGACATCGTCTAGCTCGTCATGAAATGCCAACAATGTGCCAGTAATACCAGTGATAATTAAAAAAGCTGCCATGGCAAGCCCAGTATAACGATGGAGCCATAGGCAAGTTTGTCGAGGATTGAGTGAAGTCATTAGTGTTGGTTCTTTATCATATATTGTTTTGGTAGGTACTTATCAGTTAATACATCATTACTGTTGTAGCCAATGTAAAAGCTAGTAGGCAATAAAAAGCCAGCTCCCGTATAAGACAGCTGACTTTATAAGTACGATTAGACTTAAATTCGATAAGCTAGATTAGAACTGATACGTTAAAGACGTTTTGATATTACGTCCCATTTCAAAATCGGTATAGTCATCATCGATAGAGTTACGTGATGCATGGCTTGCATAAGTCTCATCAAAGATGTTGTACACACCTAGTGTGGCCTTTAAACCTTCAATTTGAGTTGGCGTATAAGTCATAAAGATATCGTGCACGTCATAGCCTGGTTTTTCGTTGTCATCACCAGCAGTATTCGGTGTCACATCGGCGACATAAGTACTGCGCCAGCCAAGCTCGGTCGTATTAGTTGGAGCGTAACCCAAGTTGACCATGTACTTATCGCCAGACTCAGAGCCACTGCCACTGACAGAAGAGATATTGTAACCTGTATCTTCGCCTTTGCTACGCGCACGAGCATAGCTTAGACCCATGTTGAAGTTATCTGCGCGATAGTCGGCTGATAGCTCTACGCCTTTGATTTTGAAATCTTCGTCATTATTAATGACACCTTGGCAGGCTTCAGGGGCAGCACTTGTACCTAGTTGTCCAGTTGTGCAATTCATGCCAGTTCTACTACCACCTGCACGTACAAACTCAATATAGTTTTCGATATTGGTTTCAAAGTATTTAGCACTTAATTTTAAAGAGTCATCAGCCATAGTCAGACCACGCAGCGTTGTAGCAATACCGACTTCTGCATTGTCACCTTCTTCTGCTTTTAGGTCATTGTTCACATACGTATCAGCGCCATCGGTGTTAAAAATCGTTTGGCTAAGATCTGGACCATTAAATAATTGCGTATAGCTTGCAAATAGTTGGGTACGCGGTGCAATCTCATAGCTAGCAGCCAATGCGCCAACGACATTGTCATAAGTCTTGCCAGCAGATACATACTCTGGAGACTCATAACGGTCATAACGGACGCCTGGCGTTAAGCTAAGCTTACCCATTTGCCATTGGTCTTCTAGATACACAGACATATTGGTTGCTTCATCGGTGCTCGCATTGCCAAAGTCGCGTGTCATCTCAGATTCTTTTTTGTAATGCTCAACCCCAGCGATTAACTTATGAACCCCTGGTACACCATTGATGATATTGCTATCGATGATACTGGTGTTTTGTACTTTTGCGCCTGTGGTTTGGACTTCTGCATCAAACTCAAATCCAGGTTCGCCATCAGAGTTACGCAAAATCTGCGTGCTAGTCTGATATACATTAGCGTCTACATTAACCAATTGGTTGGCAGGGTTGTAAGCATAGTCAAGCGCATAGGTATCACGTTTGACTTCCTGCGGGATGATTGGGTTCCAGCCACCAGCAGGAAAATCCGGACGTAATGGGAATTTGCCTTTGTTTTCGGTACGGCTAAAGCTAGCGCCTACATGATGATCACTACCGACATAAGCACCAGCTTTTAATCTGTCTCTTATACACATCTGACGC
>CAJXUF010000151.1 GCA_913061175.1 uncultured Psychrobacter sp. | reverse complement strand
TTAGCCATTTTTAACCCATTTAGATAACTATCGATTGAATTGAGGACACGCCCTAGTAAATCATCTTAGAATATACAACTACGTTAGTGAGCTTGTTAACTCAGTTGTCAATTATCCGTAATCAGCTATTATCAACTTTGATATTGATTTGAAAATCTAGCCAGCCTGATGGTAAATGCTTTAGATCTTTAGGCTCATCGATATCGTGCAAAGGATCAAATAGTGTAAGTGTCCAACCTAGTGCCGCCATGCGCTGCTTGGTGACAGCGGCTACACTAGCCGTACTCCAAACAATGTCCGAAAACAGGCTTTCATCAACTTGTCTAAACCCTAACAGCACATAACCACCATCAGTCGCTGGAATCATAACCGCATCGTGCTGGTTTAGCTGCTGTACCGCTGTCTGAATATATGCTGTCGTAAGACTAGGGCAATCCGTACCAATTAACACAACCTTGTCAAAATATTGCAATGCTCGCTGACTGGCTATCAACATACGCAAACCCAAATCACCGTCGGCCTGCGTAGACCAACGCAATGATTCAGGCAAATCAAGCGCCTGCCAACATGGATCCGTTGGTGCTGGACTCACACATAGCTCAACGGAAAAGCCCGTATCAATGGTCTGCTCAATACTATGCAGTAATAGTTGCCTTGCCATACGTGCAGCGCCATCTACCCCTAGCGCTGGTTGCAAACGAGTCTTTGCCTTATTAGGCGCTGGATACTTTGCAAACAGAATGATGCAGGTATCTTGCTGTCTTGCAGATGAATCAGCTGTCACTATAACGGTCTCTTAATTAGTCAAATGCACGAGGATGAACTCTTTCTTATCTTGTCTATCATGTTTATAAATCAAACAACTTCATTAATTATAGTAGCGTTGTTTCAAAACGTCAGGCGATACGCCGCGCCAATAATCAAAGCGCAAATGCCACATCAAGAAAATCGTCCGCCATGTACCATGCTGCTGCCAACGCCGCGCAGATGTTATGACTTTACTTTTTAGACAAGCTGGTTGAGCAATTTTCTTTAGACGTTTACAGAGCTCAATATCTTCCATCAGTGGCTGATCAGGATAGCCACCAATCTGCTCGAACAAAGACTTTTTGATAAATATTGCTTGATCACCAGTGGCTATACCCATTAAGCGCGAGCGTTGATTTATCATTAATCCGACGATTTTTAACAATGGCTCACGGCTGTCTAAACGGACATCAAAACGTCCCCAATCGTACTGAACTACTGCCTGCTGAACGTTATCTATCGCGTCAGCTGGCAGCTCGGTATCAGCATGTAAAAACAGCAACACGTCACCTGTTGCCAATATAGCGCCCGCATTCATCTGCTGTGCACGTCCTACCGTAGATTCGATAATACGCCAGTTGATAGCTGATTGATCAATCTCTGTACTTTTGAGCACATTGTTAGTAATAGCAACCGAACCATCCACTGAACCACCATCGACCAATATCACTTGTTGCGGTGCTGGATCGAGACGGACAATATGAGCAATAAGCTGCGGCAAGTTGTCCGCTTCATTTAATAATGGAACAATAATTGATAGGTTCAATGGATATACCGTCACGTTAATCAGCGAGTAAGATTAAAAACTGGCTTATTTTTTATTCAAATTCCAGTTGTAATCGGTATAACTGATTTTTATCTTGCCTTGTTTGAGATCCGCTGTCTGAGCTTTACTCAATCCTAGTGACGAGCTATAACGACCTAGAAACCCTGCCAAATCTTTTGTACCACGCCAGTTGGTTGCAAAATCTTCTTTATACCATTTAAAAATTGGTGACACTCTTAGCGTATCGCCTTTGAGACTGTTGCGGCTACTGTCTGCTAAAAACTTAGACGTTGCCTGCTCTAACTGACTGTCTAAACGCTTACCGGTAAAGGCATCATCTTGCAATGCAGGGCAACCGATACTGGCACAATTGACCGCAAAGTGAATGCGAGGATCGTTGTAGCGTTTAGAGCCACGAATGAGGTTGTGCTCGATATCATCAAGTGAGCGCGTCTTACCGAGTAGCGAAACAAACTCTTGCTTCCATGGTGACCCAAACAGTCCGCCGATATCTTTGATAGATTTAACGTTTGGATATTTCGTCAATACCAAATCAACCGTACCAGCGTTATAAACGTTGATTAAAAATGCCAACTGCTCGTTTTTACTCCAACGATTGAACTCTGATTGAGATACCTTGCCTGTCGCTTCCAGATAGCTTGTCAGCTTACTTTGATCTGCTTTCATGCCAGCATAGTTGACCACTGAAGCTTTGCCACCGTTGGTCATAGTTACATGCTTATTTAATAAGCTATCCCAGCTCTGATGGTTGAAGTCAGCATGAGCGGCCACACTTGCTAATAAAATAGTCGTGGCAATCACTGGTTGTGCGAAAAATGTCTTCGCTGAAAAGTTAAATACTGACATAAGGCTTACTCCGTTTACACTGATTGTTTTTTATTTATGTTTTTTTATCTATGCCAAAAGTACTTATATTGAACGTACTTATATTAGAACTACTAAGGCGTGTCTACTAGCGCTGGCTCTACTGCCTCTTCTTCTAACGCGCCGCCACAGCTACTGCCCTGTCCTGCTGTACAACCATAGCAGTGGTCAGCAATGGCAATATCATCACCAGACGGGTTTTGCGTTAACAAATCACTTAGGTATTGCCGTGACTTGTTGGGGACAGGTATCTCTAACTGCTGATTGAAATCACAATCAAATAGCTCACCCAACCAATTGACACTAATGGTCGAACGGCACATGACCTCGGCTAAATTAGCAGCCATATAATTAGCTTTGAGCAAATCCATATACGGGTGGAACTGGTTTTTTGCCAATAGCACCGCACCAAAACGCTGAATGGGCATATTGGTTAGGGCAAATAGATGGTTAAACTCGATATCAAAGTGCGCTTTTAACTCACGCTTATAATCCGCTTCAAGCTGTTGTTGATTGGGTGGCAGGGTCGCACCTTGCGGATTGAAGACCAAGTTTAATATTAAATTCGAATCAGACTTGCCATAGCCCAACTGATTGAGCTTCTGTAATCCCAATATACTGTCGTCGAACGCACCTTTGCCGCGCTGTTTGTCCACATTTTCTAAGGAATAACAAGGCAAAGATGCCACCACTTCCACTTGGTTATCTGCTAGAAACTGCGCCATATCCTCATAACCCTCTTCCATAAGGATAGTCAGATTACAGCGGTCTATTACTTTGACACCTAATGCCCGAGCGGCCTTGACCAAATACTTAAAATCCTCATGCATTTCAGGTGCACCGCCCGTCAAATCAAGCGTATCGATGTTTTGTGCTTGTAATACCTCTGGTATCAGCTCAACCAACTCACGTGACATCATCTCGGTACGATAAGGGCTTGCAGCCACATGACAGTGCACACAGGACATATTGCATAAGTAGCCCATATTGACTTGTAATATCGTCAATTGACGTCGTTTTATCGCTGGAAAATCAGTATGCTCAAGTAGCTCGATAGTTGATTTCATGGTGGTCTAAAATCCTGTTAGCAGTACAACTAAAAAAGGATAGCAACGTGACATTAAAGATTAGAAAACAAAGTTAGCGCATTGCTTTTACTGTTTATTTTTGAAATTTACAACGTAAAACCCACTTTCTCATTTTACGGTTTATCTAATCAATCATACCTGATTATCAATAAGCATTGACAACTAATCATATGGATTTTATAGTTTATTCCAAATGAGCATTAACCTTCGTTAGTTCTTATCAGCTTCAATGAAACGCTTATCGATATATTTCTTGAGATGCCATACCCAGCGACCTTGTAGGTTTACATTACCCCAACTACCAATGGCGTATTTATCACCGCAAGACAGCAGATATAGCGTGCGTGACTTTGGCTGATAGCTCTCCATTATGCTATCTTTCAAATAGGCCAATAAATTATCGGCTTCGATAGCACCACCATGCACTGAATGAACCCCCGAGTGCGCCACGTATTTATCGATTCGTGTCGCCACATCACCAACCGCAAACACATTAGGATGAGAGACACTCTGTTGCTTATCGTTCACCGCGACAAACCCATCACCTTCTATTTCTAAATCTGTAGAAACCGTCCATGCCGACCCTATGACGCCAGTCGCAGCGATGACAGCATTTATGGGCAGTGATTTATTCGTAGTTGATAATTCTCCATCACGATAATCGGTCGCTCGTTCTCGAATTATCGTGATGTCATGACGATCTAGCTGCTTAATGACCCGTTGTCGAAAGCCTGAATTAAACCCTGACAATAGATTCTCACCGCATACTAATATCACCTGATGATTACGATTGATGTTCCGTAGCGCGACTTGGGCTGCCATGACCAACTCTATGGCCGCTGCACCTGCCCCAATAATAGCTAATTGATACTTTTCAGATGACTGAGCATCTTTTAGAATCCGCTGCCATTGGGTGATAAATGTTGATAACGGTCGTATGGCAATCACGTCAGTATTAGCATCACTATCATCACTATCGCTTCTATAGTCATTCTGGTCTTTATGGTCACGTAGCCAACGCATGTCTGTATCTGCCCCAGTATTTAAAGACAACACATCGTAATCAAAATCTGTTTGTTTATCGCCAGTCGTAACCACCTTGTTTGACGCTGCGTTTACTTGTACAAGCGACTGCTGAATGAATCTCACACCTGCTCGCACACAAAGCGATTTGATATCGATACTGATATCATGCAACTGATAATGCCCTGCCATCCAACCTGGTAACATGCCAGAATAGATGGTTTGCGGTTGCTCACTAATTAAGTGAATATCTGCCTCTATCGTATCGGGATTCTTTAAACGCGCGGCGCTAAGTCGGCGTAACATACCAATATGAGCATGACCTGCGCCTGCCAATAGTAGTGTCTTTTTCGGTGAAAATTTTGTCATAGATGATTTTATCAAGGCGGTTAGTTGCTGTTAGTGTTTGATGGAATGTTGATTGATATAAATGACTTTAAAAACTCATTTAAAAGTATCATATAAATAAGACCAGTCTGTTGCGGGCAAACAGTAAGAGCGTAAATGGCTTATGTGGTTTATACAGATTCAGCGATAGTCACTGCGTCAACCGTTATTAGTAGAATGATATTTTGTATACCTGAATTAAAATCATAAAATAAGATGAAATTATTTATCATCGCCCAGTACAATAGGACAGTATAAGAGCCGCATGATAAATTGCGCTGCTTGACCCATTATTTGAGAAACATCGTCAAAACCATTAATGAAAATTATAAGTAATCAAGGAACCTTACATGAGTACCAATATCGATACCAGTAACGATCACATTTTATCTTCTGACAATATTCACTACTTGCACCATGATTTTTTTGAGCCAAGTAGCAAAGACGTCGAGATTAGCGCGACTTTACTGATTGTGCATGGCATGGCAGAGCACAGCGGTCGCTATAGCGATTTTGCACAGTTTTTGGCAGATAGTGGTATCGCTGTGGCCACTTACGATCATTTGGGTCATGGACAGACGATCAAGACTGAGGCCGATCTTGGATTTTTTGGTGAAGAGCATCCGGTACAGTCGCTTTTGAAAGACGTGATAGTCATGGCCGATAGCCTAAAAGACCGTCATCCAGACGTCCCGCATTTTGTGATGGGTCACTCGATGGGGTCGTTTATCATGCGCAATGTACTCAAGCATCATGCGCATAATTTCACAGGCGCCATCCTAATGGGTTCCGCAGACGCCAACCCACTGGCCAAAATTTTACTACCTATTAACAAGCTACTGGTCAGAGTCGCTCCAAGACAACCGAATACTGTTTTTGCCAAGGTGATGAATAAAGTCCTGAACAGCCAACTCCCTGATCGCAATTCGTCCTCACAGTTTGCTTGGCTCAGTGAAAATACCGCAAACATTGAAGCCTATGAAGCCGATCCTAAGACTGGTTTTGACTTTACCAATAATGGCTTTATGACATTGTTTACGCTCATGGATACTGGACTGAATAAAAATTGGGCTACCACTATTGCCAAAAACTTCCCGATGCTGTTTATCAGCGGTGAAGATGATCCGATTGGTGAAATGGGTCGCGGTATACGTAGGGTTGTCACGCGTCTGGACAAGCGTCATTTCAGTCATGTTGATATTCAGCTGTATCCTAATATGCGTCATGAAGTGCTGCACGAAAAGGATAAACAGACCGTTTATCAAGATATTTTAGAGTGGATAGAGACCAACACGACAGACGATTAAATCATGATAGATGAGTTGTTTTGAGGGAATATCTGAAAACAACTCATTTAATATTATCATAATAAGACCCTCAACGCGTTTGCTAAAAGTGGTCAAATTAGCGACAATACGGCAAGCAAGTTTTTGGACCAAGCCATACCTTGAATTTTCTTTAGGCTGGGTCATATAAGTCTTTAACCATAACATTAAGATCACCCTCCCTTTCATTCATTTTAGGAACCTTTATGTCATTACAACAAACCATCGAACAAGCATTTGAAAATCGCAACGAATACAGCCCAGCTAATATGCCACAAGATGTGCGTGATGCTATCAATCAAGTACTTGAGCAACTAGATAACGGTAGCCTGCGCGTAGCAGAAAAGAAAGATGGCGAATGGGTTGTCAATCAGTGGGCCAAAAAAGCCGTATTATTGTCTTTCCGTCTAAACGACAACTACGTTCAAGCTGCTGGCGAACACGTACAGTTCTATGACAAAGTACCGACTAAATTTGCTAACTGGACTGAAGCACAGTTCAAAGAAGCAGGCGTTCGCGTTGTACCACCAGCTGTCGCGCGTAGAGGTTCATTCATCGCAGCAGGCGCAGTATTGATGCCGTCATACGTCAACATCGGTGCATATGTCGATCAAGGCGCGATGGTTGATACATGGGCGACTGTTGGTTCATGTGCTCAAATCGGTAAAAACGTGCATTTATCAGGCGGCGTTGGCATCGGCGGTGTATTAGAGCCATTGCAAGCAAACCCTACTATCATCGAAGACAACTGCTTCATCGGTGCGCGCTCTGAAATCGTTGAAGGCGTTATCGTTGAAGAAGGCGCGGTCATCTCTATGGGTGTCTATATCGGTCAATCGACGCGCATCTATGATCGCGAAACTGGCGAGATTCATCGTGGCCGTGTACCAGCAGGTTCTGTTGTCGTACCAGGTAGCTTACCGTCAGAAGATGGCACGCACAGCTTGTATGCTGCTATCATCGTGAAAAAAGTTGACGCGCAAACTCGTGCAAAAACATCAGTAAACGAGCTATTACGCCTAGCCTAAATATTTGGCAAGTACCGTTGTTTATTGAATAATATTGTTTTATATGAAGATGCTGGAGGATGTCTCCAGCATCTTTTTTGCAGCTTAATATAACGCGTTACGTTATAACTGTCTCTTATACACATCTGACGCTGCCGACGA
>CAJXUF010000150.1 GCA_913061175.1 uncultured Psychrobacter sp. | reverse complement strand
TCTACACACTGCATATCGTCGGCAGCGTCAGATGTGTATAAGAGACAGATGCTTGTATAAGCTGGACATGCCTACCAAAAAACTGGCTGACTATGCCCTGAGCACGCCCTACCGCGATATGGTCAAACGCGGCTTGGACTTATTGCTAGATACCGCAAATAACAATGCCGTACAGCAGCAAAGCAAACCATCGGATACAGCGACTGTCAGTAGTAGCGCTGATCAACAACTCATTGATTTGTTAAAAACCAATAATCACACCTTAGCAGAAGAGGCCTATCAGCTGCTAAAAGGCCGACTAGGTCATCTGCCAGCCAGCTTACTTGGGCTACAGACCTATTGTCAGTCGCTACTGCCTCAGATCGTTGCTGAATGGAAACAAGTCATTGTCACGCCCTTTGCAAACAGTCAATCGCCGTCAGTGCAGCGTCAAGACAAACTGACGTTTTTGCTGCATGCCATCAAGAGTGATGATTGGAATGCAAAATATCAAGCACTGAATCAATTGGTTGAGTTTCATGACGTACTCTTTGCGGACAGCACGCTATTTGATAGTTTATTTGATTTTGCTGAAGAGGCTCAGGCCAGTAATGAGAAATACCGTAGCTGGAACTTACTTACTGAGGCACTCACGTCGTACCAATTCATCAATAAGAACACTTTAGAAAGTCGTTTAAATAGCAGCTTTGATAGTGGTTTGGAGAGCAGCTTTGATATTACTACTGCTGAACAAGTTGCTAATGAAGCGCACTTACGATTATTAGCCTTACTTGATGATCCACATATCAACAGACCTAAGCAGGCTATTTATAGTGATATCGCTGACCTGCGTAATACGCATTTGGCTGCGCCATTACTACAGCGTTTAGAGAATCTGTTTGAGCACACGCCGCAAAGAAACAAAGAGGAGCGTAAATACTTATTTGATACCTTAGTAAAAATCAGTGGTTACGATCAAAATATCGAGGACTATTTGGAGGAGCGTGAAGACACGCGTTGGTTACAACGTCAGCACCCTAGAGACTCGCAAGTCTTGTTGTCACTGTTTACTACGCTTATGAGTCATAGTGATTATGCGCTTGCCGCGCAGCTATTACCGTCACTTGCATGGGTACAATCGGACAACAGTGATTTATCCTCGCGCATTGGTACTGCTTTAGCGCTAGCCTACGAGCAGATGCCAGCTAACCATACCTTTAAATTGGTAGAGGCACTGGCATATCGTGCCAAAAGACGACACGGCAGCATTGCTTCATTACAAAACGCCCTGCGTAATAAAGACGCTGATGTGCAATTTGCCGCGGCTGAAGGACTCGCTAAATGCGGTCATGCTGATGGGGTCAATATCTTGATGGCCACTATCGATTATAACCCTGATGCTGAGTTCCGCAGCTGCAGTGTATTGGCCATTGGCGAGCTACTAGGCAGCAACAACAATCAAAATGCTGACTCGCCTAATGCTAGCTCACCTGTGGACAATGCTGATAAAAACTTACAGGTTCATACCTTATACAAAGCCTATGATAAGTTAATCAAACTGGCCGAGGACGACGAGCACTACTTACAAGACGTGGCCAGTGAAGCCTTAGGTCGCCTTGCACAAGGTGGTGATTTTGAGCATAGTTCGCATATTTTTGAGCTATTAAAATCGCACTTGTCAGACCCCGCAGTCCATTTCACCAATCCCGCCATTGTCCATTGGTTAAATGGACTGCGCTGGCTCAACACAACACCTGCTTGGGAACAAATCCGCAGCTATATCTGCACTCATATCGATAAAGCCATATTCTTCCGTCCACAAAGGCATGCGGTATGGCTACTGCAGATGAATGATAACGATGCCAATAAAGCATTAATTTTAGATATCTTAAAGCAAAACAACCTAGATCGTGCTGTGCTCATAGTGGCTTATACAGCGGCACAGAAAACCTGGGGCAGTCTTGCGTCGCAGATTTATCCTTATGATTGGGCAGCCATCCAAAGCCATAATGATGACTTTGTAGAAGAGACGGAGCGTTTGAGCCTAAAGCGTATTATTGATAATAGCAGCATCGATGAGCTGGCAACATTCATCACGCAGCATGGTGAGCACTTGCCAGCCGATACCCTGATGGCACTGCAAAATGCCATTATGGCCAAGCAAGATATGCCAACATCACAGCTTACCGCGTTGATTACCAGTAACAACACACTAACACAGCATATTGGACTGTGCTATCTGACCCAATATCCGACCAACTATCTAGACAAAGAAATGGTTGCGACGTTGCAGCAGCGTTTTGACACTGCAAGCGAGCAATGGCACACGCTTATCGATACCATCAACCGCAGTCCGACTACTATCAGCAACAACCAGTGGATTGATATGGTTGAGCAAGTGGGTACCACCATCTCGCAACTGGTTTGGCTAATCATGCGTCATATATCCATTACAACTGCCAAAGGAACTGTCGATAAAGCGGCGGTTAAGCAGATCTCAGCAATGCTTAGTTGGCTCAATGATGCTCGTCAACCATTGACCATCACCTCTATTCCACTACTCTCTACGACTGTTAGCGATTGGTGGCAGCAAGCGCTGTTAGGACTACTGGCCAGACCAGTCGCTGACGATAAGGTGTTATCAAATATAGTGCCAACATTGAGCAGCGTATCAACTACGGTTCAACCGCAGCTTACTTATGACAACCAGACCTTACTAGGAAATGTGATTGCTCGTATTGAACAAAGCGGTACATCTACCCAAAAATCTATAATAACTGTGGTAAAGAATGCGCTAAAACATAAGGGCTCTTCTACCGAGATACCAATCAATCAACAGCTGCTACAGTGGATCAGAGCAAAAGATGCTAACGCACTTTATCATTGTGCAAGTAATGACAACATGGAGCTGACGGTTCGTATCCGTGCTATCGAAGCGCTTGGACAGCTACATGATCCAAATATCGTACAATGGCTGACGACGCTCATGGCACATGAAAACTCAGACATTCAGAAGCTTGCTTATAAAGTACTACGCCGCTGGCAGCGTGCCATGATACGAGCACAGCAAAAGCGTCCGTTGGCATATAGTCAGGACAGCAGTCAAAAAAGCAATCAGGGTGAAGGAGACAGTCAATGACTATAGATAATCAATTAGACCAAGCATCAGAAACAGAGTCAGAAGTAGTGGCAAACACTGATGGCCTGATGATGCAGTTGGACTACGCCGCACCTAGCCAGATTAGTCAAGTTAACGAATCGTCAGATTCATTGTCGGAGGCGCAAACGACCGAACACACTCAGCATGTGGCTCTATTTGCTCAGCTGAATCGATCGGAGGTTAACTTCCACGGTAAGGTCAAATCTCCCCTTGTCTTTCGTGACAGTTTACTAGCGCTGTTTGATGTGGTCAGTAGTGATTATCGCTATGTGCCAAAAGACCGCTCAGCATATACGGTCTTTATGCAGATGCGCCGTGCCAGCAGCAATAAAAATCTATTTACCGCCCAGCGTGATTATTTCACATGGTTGTTCGATAACGACCCACTGGCCTTTTGTATTTTGGACCCGATTATTCAGGTGCATGAGCAAGGTGTCAGCTTTGAGGTATTTAGTCGTGATGAAGGCTGCTATGCTCAATTGACCTTGACCAATGAGATTTTTGAGCAAAGTACCAAACCCACCCTTGGCACTACGAGTATTGATTATAGTACGGCCTTATTTAACGGTATTGAAAAAATACGAGATCATCAACAAACGATATTAGACATTGGTCATGAAGCGGTCGGTTTACAGTTGCTCGAAGCCAAACCAGAGACCGCTGAAGCAGATACTGATAGTACAGTAACCACGCCCACCGTAAAAAAACAGATCATAGAAAAACGTATCAATGTACCCAAAAGCTGGATCAGAGCACTGCTGCAAGTACAGTCTGCAGGTCAATTGCCACAAGACACCATCCATCTTGATCCAATCGCATTGTATAACGTGCTGTTTGAGCTGCGCATGCATGCTGATATTAAAGGCAAACGTCGAGGCCTGCTGATTGAACTCAGACCACAGCAATTACCGATTATTGTGCTTGAGCCATTTGATATCACTGTCACCAGCCAAGTCAGTCAACAGCAAACACCTTATCAAGGCCAACAGGCCAAACTGATTCGCTTATGGGGTCGTCGACGTCTCAGCCTATTAAAACGACTGTTGCCGCATGCTGATAGTGTTTCCGTCTCTTTATTGGGTCAAGGCATGCCAAGCTATTGGACCGTGACGGGCAAAGGATTTCATTTCACCTTTGCCATGACAGGCTTTAGCCAAGCCAACTGGTCACAGTCATTAAACTTTGACTTATTATTACCCAAGCGCCCATTGCATAATACATTAGCTGCTAGTGAAGGGTTATCAGGCAGTGGTAAAGCAACCTTAAACGCTCGCAATGATGATAATAGCGATGACAATCATGGCCTGTCTGTATTGATGACCACGCTGGCAAATACCCCCAGCAATCTAGAAGACTTGGTAAAATCGCTATCAGCAGATACGTCATTAGATCCTGCATTAGTGTCTAATCAGCAAGTGCAGCAATGGCTACTGTCAGGTACTCAGCAGGGCTTGATCCGCTATGATGTGGCGACGCAGCTGTATCATTACAGACCATTGACCCAAGCACCGCTTGAGATGGCGCAGTTTGCTTATCACAATGAGGCAGAAAAACAGGCCTTTGATTTATTAAGTCGTGCCGATGGTGTACAGAATTTTTCGGTTGAGACTGTTGCTGTCAAAGGCATTACCATCCGTGCAGATATCCATGTCGAAGAAGACAGACGTACTTACCACAGTCAGCTGCAATTGGGCGACGAAGGACTGGTGACCAAAGCAGAATGTAGCTGCCCGCAGTATCTACAACATCGTCTCACTCATGGTGTGTGCGCGCATCTTATCGCGCTGCGTCTTAGGTACAATCAATATGACCCGAATAACACCAGTAATGACAGCTGGCATGACACTCGTGTCTTGAGTAAACGCGTTAATAAGACGGTGAGTAATCAAGAAAGCGTGCCAACAAAAGCAGCCAACAACTCGTTGAAGGCATTACCTTCTGAAATGATGCTTGATTTGACAGCCTTAACTCAACCAGCGACCCACTCACATGAGACTGCAAACAACAAACCACAGACTTTAGCAGCGCAAGAAACCTCTATTGCGTATGTCTACATCACCATTGCCCATAAGAAGATTACCATTGAACAAACAATAGGTGACAAGGATACGCGCCAGCAGCTGGTGTTCAATCAGCCTGCTCAAGCCAAAGCCGCATTTTTACAACATATTGCCAGATTTGAAGCCAAAGGCTTTATCGAAAACCAAGGGATGTAATGTATGACCACACAAACAGCCAACAATAACGATTACATCAGCCCTGAGCCAATACTCACTCCTTTTGAGCGTCAGTGGCAGCAACTATGGCAAGATATTGAGCAGGCGGGCGGACGTTACCAATATGTTCAGCAGCAGCTGGTCAGTCAAGGCTTTATGGTCGATCGTCAACCTGTCGATAACATGAGCCCAAAAGAACGGGATCGCTATAAAAAATCCTTAAAAAAGGAAGCAGCTGAAGAAAGAAGTCTCAAAAAAGCTGCTTGGCAAGCATACAAAGCGCATCACATGGTTTATCTTGGTCGGAAAGTATATTGGACGGACGATACTAGTACCGATAAATGGGATATCAAAGACGCGGCCAATCGGCTGATTGAAAACAAACTGCCACTGCTGCGTAAACATAATGAGTTAGCAGAAGCGGTTAACCTTACCATCCCGCAGTTAAAAGGATTGTGCTATCAAAGAGAGGTTGCCACCAATCTGTCTTATTCGCATTTTACTATTGCCAAGCGCAATGGGACAGCACGTCAAATATGGTCGCCGAGACCGCGTTTGAAGTTTGTACAGCGCTGGATTTTGCACAATATTTTGAACAATTTAATGACCCATGGTGCCGCGCATGGGTTTGTACGTGGCAAATCCATCGTGACCAATGCAGCAGTTCATAGCAATAGCGAGCTGCTCATCAAGTTGGATGTCAAAGATTTCTTTCCTAGCGTGAGCTGGCGCCGTGTCAAAGGGGTCTTTCGTCATACTGGCTACCCAGAGCAAATTGCCACATTATTGGCATTATTGTGTACGGAGTCGCCCCGACAAGTGGTACAGCAAGATGGCGTTACCTACTATGTGGCATTAGGCGATAGAGCCTTGCCACAAGGCGCGCCTACCAGTCCTGCATTAACGAACATCGTTTGCCTAAATCTGGATCGACGCTTGACAGGATTGGCAGAAAAGTTGGGCCTACGTTATAGCCGTTATGCCGATGACTTGACCTTTAGTGTGCCCGCTATTGAAGACACCAAACCCAAATCGAAGGCTAAAACAACGATTAAAGCCACGACCAGCACCGCAAAAAAACAAGCCGATACGCAGCACAACAAGCTGATCGGGCAACTGCTCGGCTCAGTCCATAAGATATTACGTGAAGAAGGTTTTGCATTAAATAATGATAAAACGCGCGTGATTCGTAAAGGCAACCAGCAACAAGTGACAGGCATGGTGGTCAATGGGCAAGGCGTACCTAGGGTATCTCGTCAAATCAAAAAAATGTTACGAGCAGCTGTCCATAACCTAGAGTCAGGCGGCAAATTACGCGCGGATGAGACTTTAAATACGTTGTCAGGATATGCCGCTTGGATAGCCTCGGCAGAGCCAGAGCTAGGACACAGTTATCTAGCTAGAATCGAGCGCTTGCAAGTGCAGCAAGAGACACCTGCATAGATATTTATTTACATTTACAAAAAATGAGTATTAGAAAACTTCTATTTCTAATACTCATACTTATCTCAATAATATGTACTGATATAAATATACTGCTATCACACCAATAAGAACGCTGCAGTACGGCTTTCTTTTGATTGGGCAACGTCATATGGCGTACCTTGAGCGACAATTACCCCGCCAGCATCCCCTGCCCCTGGCCCAATATCAATGATCCAATCACTATTGCTCGCCACTTGCATGTCATGTTCAACCATGATGACGGTATTGCCCGCATCGACTAAACCATTTAACTGCGTCATAAGCATAGACACATCAGCAGGATGTAGGCCTGTGGTTGGTTCATCCAATATGTATAGCGTGTCGCCTCGTTGCACACGCTGCAGCTCGGTGGCAAGTTTAATACGCTGTGCTTCACCGCCTGATAACTCAGTGGCAGGCTGACCCAGACGTAAGTAACCAAGTCCAACTTGTAGCAATGCCTCTAATGCACGCAAAATAGGCGCTTCATCAACAAAAAACTCATGTGCCGCTTCAACCGTTAAGTTCAAGACTTCAGCGATGTTTTTATCTCGATAAGTGATTGCTAGCGTTTCCTCGTCATAGCGTTGACCATGACAAACCTGACAAGGCGCATAGACGCTTGGTAGGAATAATAATTCAACCTGTCTCTTATACACATCTCCGAGCCCACGAGACGGACTCCTATCTCG
>CAJXUF010000149.1 GCA_913061175.1 uncultured Psychrobacter sp. | reverse complement strand
GTACTGTACTGGATAGAACATCAACCCGTTCAACTCTTCAACCACAGGTAATACCGATTTGCGTGATACTGATGTCCAACCACCAAAGATGACATCTACTTTGTCTTGAGTGAGGAGCTGACGAGCTTTTTCAGCGAATAATGGCCAATCAGAAGCAGGGTCGACGACGACTGGTTCTAGTTGCTTACCAAGCACGCCGCCATTGGCATTGATTTCATCAATCGTCATCAACGCGGTATCTTTTAGAGAGGTTTCAGAGATGGCCATGGTGCCAGACAGCGAATGCAGTATGCCGACTTTGATAGTGTCGCCATCAGCAGCAGGCTCGGTGGTTGTTTCTGTGCTGGTTTCAGTTGTAGTCTCTGTTGATGCTGCAGTTTCGGCAGGTTTTTGACAACCAATAAGACTTAAGCTGCCAACGACGGCCACCGCTAGTAACGAAAAACGTGATTTGATTTTTTTGTGTGATTGAGGGTCTACTACTTGAGTGTTGGCTAAAATTGGTAACGAAAACATGGACATCTCCTAATAAATACAAAAGGTAAAATAATGTTCCTGAACAACTATTAGGAGTTCAAGTTCCGTGCCAAGTTAAAAAAGCCAATAATAGAGTAATAATTGAGCAATAATTAAGTTCTGATTAATATATTCATTAATTTAGTGCAGGATGGTAAATAAATTGCACCATAAAGGGGAGATGAACAAAAAAATGGTGCAATGTTAAAAACCAAATTTTTAAAATTGAATCGCTATCATATGAAGAGATTTATCGATAAAGGCGCTGTTTACTAAAAATGCTGTCTGTCAAAAGCATTTATTGCCAAAGACCTGCAAAACGGCTACGGTAATATCTTTAAGATAGTTACTATTTTGCGCGTTGAGCCAATGCGTGGCTGCCATGATGGATTTTACTGCTAAGGAATGATGTATGAACGCACAATTAACGGATTCGTCTGTCTCAACAGGCCATGGCAGCGTATTACCGCCGCTTAATCAGATAACTAGATTTGCTATCCTGCCATTTGTACTTGGTAGTAGTGCCGTCTTGGGATTGTCTTCGGCGCAAGCGGCCACCAGTAGTGTCGAGCAAGTGACCATTTATCAGGGGCTAGCGAGCGTGACGCGTGCATTGCCAATCAAAGGTAGCGGTGAGCAAACGGTGGTGTTTTCGTGCTTGTCACCTTATATGGATAAAGAAAGTCTAAGCGTACAAGCGACAGGTAGTGTCAATATTGGGGAAGTCAGTATCGAAGAGCTGACAGGTGAGCAGGCAGCCCAGTGCCAATATCAAGGTGACGCCAAGGTACAGACGCAACAAAATACCCTAGCCAATATCAATGCTGAGTTAGAAGCGGCACGATTAGCAAAGGCTTACTTGCAGAATTTGACCAAAGCCACGCAAGTCAATACAGACAGCACGATTGCCAATAGTGCCCGCGATATAGAAACTCAAGCGTCCAGTATTAACCAAAGAATTCTAGAGATTCAACAGCGACAAGCGCGTGCCCAAGACGCACTGAATCAACTGATGGCAGGCAGTGCGACATCGACCTTTAACAAGGTGACACAGGTAAGTGTACGTACAGCAAGCCGCTCGCCAAGTAGCGTTAAGTTGCATTATCAAGTGCAAGGTGCAGGTTGGGAGCCTGCGTATCAAGCTCGTCTAAACACAACTAGTGAGCAGTTAAGTATCACAGCCTCTGCGATTATCGCTCAGCAAACTGGCGAGAACTGGACAAACGTACCACTGACACTTAGCACCGTGAACCCCAATCAAAGTACGACAGGGCAACTGCCGTATGTACAGCGTCTATCATTATATGAAGAGAGCGAAGATGCTCGAGTAAGACGTGAGCTGCCTATGATGGATGCGTCCCCTGTTATGATGGAAGAGCCTGCTTATAACAAAGGCGCAGGGGCAGCTATGGCACCACTACCGAATTTCACCGTCAGTAGCCAAAACAAAAATGGCATTATCGAATATCGTTTACCGCAGTTGGTCAGTATTCCGAGTGACGGGAGACGCGTACGCACAGTGATTGGGGAGCAGGCAGGTAATAGTAAGCTCTGGATTCGCAGTACGCCAAGTGTTGAGACTGCTGCCTACTGGTATGCGTCAGCGCCGTTTTTGACGCCGGACTGGGTCGATGGTTCGCTACAGTTGTACCGTGATGACAACTATGTGGGTCAGTCGCGTTATAATTATCAAGTGCTAAAAGAGCAGGGGATTGGATTTGGTCGTGACTCAAATATGCTCGTAAAAGAGCTGACCAATGAAGATAAGCAAGGTGAGAAAGGTGTGCTAAACCGTACCCAAACACTAACGACCACCAAAGCCTATCAATTTACCAATCAGCACAATCGTAGCGTACGCTTGCAAGTACTGGGCAGTGAGCCTATCAGTCGTGACGATAGTTTAAAGGTTGCGGTGACGCATACGCCGCCTGTAACTGAGCGAGATTGGAATGATAATCAAGGCATGGTAGCGTGGGAATTTGACTTACCAAGTAAGCAATCACAAGTAATACGTTCAACCTCCCAAGTTAGTTATCCTGCCAATAAATTATTGACTGGCAATTAATGAGCACTTCCTGTAAGTGCTACCTTATTAATAGGTAAAGTCTGAAATAATATCTTTGCCTCTATTAAGAATTACCCGCATAACGAAAATTATTATAAAAGGAAAGCTATGTGTATTGTCGCTATTGCTTGGCAATTATTTGATGAGTTACCGCTGGTACTACTGTCTAATCGTGATGAGTTTTTGCAACGTCCAACTGAGCCGCTACACCAATGGTCTGACCAACCTATTTATGCTGGACGTGATAAACAAAGCGGTGGTACGTGGTTAGGCATCCATCAGCAAGCGTCACCAGCGCAGAGTCCAGAGTATTATGAACAAAATGGTCGTTGGGCTGCGGTATTGAATTTTCGTGACGGTGTGCAGGCCGGTAAGGATGAGCGCTCACGCGGTGCGCTGGTCACTGAGTTCTTAACAGGGGCTTTAAGTCCGATGGATTTTGCACGGCAGATTGATTTGCAAGATTATGCGGGTTTTAATCTGATCATTGGTGACGCTGCGCAAGCTGTGATCGTCAATAATCGTGGTCATGCACCCACGCCATTGTATTCAGGTCTACATGTTATCTCTAATGGTCAACCAGAGGACAGCTGGTTTAAGACAGAGCGGTTGCGCGGACGACTACGTCAAGAGGTGCTGCCATTGATTGCAGAGGATAGCTCGCCTGCGTACTGGCAAGCGGCGGCTTTTAATGTCTTGTCAGATAGTATCAAAGCACCAAAAGACAAACTGCCTGTGACTGGCGTGGCATTTGAAGTGGAGCAGATGCTGTCGTCTGTTTATATTGAACCTGTCGCTTTTGGCGACACTGAAACTAGTAAACCTACTTATGGTACCCGCACTCAAAGCATCTTAACGTTGCGCAAAGAGAGAGATACGGGAGCAAACTACATAGCTGATATTATTAGCCGAGAGTTTGACAATCATAATCATAGTCACTGACAATGACTGTTAGTAGATAATAAAAAAACACCCACGGTAATTGCTAACATTCTAGCTACTATCGTGGGTGTTTTGCATCGTACTATTAAGTGACTCATTACATCAGCAAATGATTATTTTGCTCAGGAATGATCAGCTCTTGCTTTAGGGGGAGTTCGCGTACCAATTCTTGCAAGGCACGACGATAAACGCCTCGTTTAAAGTGAATCACTTGTCCGAGTGGATACCAATAGCTGACCCATTGCCAATGGTCAAATTCAGGTTTCCCTTCATCAAAGCGGATATGTTGAGTATTTGGCTCATCTAAGCGTAGCAAAAACCATTTTTGTTTTTGCCCAATACATAAAGGATGTTGCCCGTGGCGTACATAGCGCTTGGGTAGACGATAGCGTAACCAGTCTTGCGTTACTGCCAGTAAGTCCACGTGCCGCGGATGCAAGCCGACTTCTTCCCACAGTTCGCGATACATAGCATCCATCGGTGTCTCGCCGCGATCGATACCGCCCTGCGGAAACTGCCAAGCGTTGTGACCAATTCGTTTTGCCCACAGAACCTGCCCTTGTGTATTTGCCAAGATGATACCGACATTGGCGCGAAAGCCGTCTGCATCTATCATGACTAAACCTTTTAATTTGTTTAAAAATAGCTTGTTTTGACTTGAAACCGTGACAGCAATCGTAATTATTATAAGGTGATTGTTATCGATATCCGTTCAAAACAAGATTCATTACCGTTATTAAACCAAGAAACAAGCAAAATGTGTAACAGTATTTTGCTATAAAATGTTTCACGAGTTTTACCTTTTAAAATCAATCATTTATAAGCAAACTTTTGTAGGTTTTTATACGGCATTTTTAGGCAAGTGTCGAAGAGTAGTAATAGGCGTATGGACATACGATTATTTAGTAAACTATCGAACTCCAATATTTCGATATGTATAAAGTGATAAAAGTACAGATTTCACTGGTGAGCTAGCAGCAAAACAATGAGCCTATAAAATCTTGCTTTGGCTTATGCTACACTAGCTGGGCAATATATCATTCACACAATAATAATAGGCAATACGCCATTTAAAATAAGGAACATCTACAATGTCAGAATCAAAAGCAAGCGTCATATGGCAAGAGAATAAAGCCTTTATGGGTGTGTCACCATCAGGGCATAATGTACAAATCGATGCTGATAAAGAAAAAGGCTCAAGCCCGATGGAGCTGATTTTGCTAGGACTAGGTGGTTGCGCCAGTTATGATGTCGTAGAGATTTTGCAGAAATCACGCCAAGCAGTGACGGATGTACGTTGTGAGCTAACCGCCCAGCGCGCTGAAACCGTACCAGCGGTCTATACTGATATTCATATGCATTTCGTTGTCACTGGTCAAGATGTCAGAGAAAAACAAGTCGAAAAAGCCATCCAGTTATCAGCAGAAAAATACTGTTCTGCCAGCCGTATGTTAGTAGCAGGTGGGGTCAATATCACCCATGATTTCGAAGTGGTTGCAGGCTAGGGACTTATATAATGATAAGTGCATTCTTTGAGTTGGTAACTGACAAAGTGGCGTCTGCCATTTTGGCCATGGTGGTAGCAAGTCTATTGCCATGGGCGGTGTCAATCGTTGCGAAAGTATCTGGTGGCTTTAGAATCAGAAATAATGCACATCCTCGCGAATTTTTTCAAAATGCGACAGGCATGGCAGCACGTGCTAATGCAGCACAACAAAACAGTTATGAAACCTTGCCAGTATTCTTGGCAGCAGTATTGGTAGCTATGCTGTTCTTTGTACCGCAGTCGATTATCAACGTATTGGCTTGGCTGTATGTGATGATACGAATTGGTTTTTGTGTGGCATATATTACTAATTTGGCAATGTTCCGCTCTATCCTTTGGGTATTATCAATAGCCTGCTGTCTAATGCTATTTTATTTAGCGATACGAGTCAGCGTATAAACTACCCGTAACTGCCAAAACGCTCAAATACAAGCAGGTGATTAATCTCGTACGCTTGCTTGTAGGGCGCTAATAATTACCGCTTTATTTTTTTCTCGTTTAATGCCTTCCCACACTGTTTGCGCCTCAACATAGCCTTTGGTAAGCATACCTAGCCATTGCTTATAGCGTCCGACCAATACCACGTCGTTCTTTGCCTCACCTTCCAAGAACTTAATCTGATGCGCAATCAAATCTTGCCATAACAATGTAGCCGTATTCTCTACGCTGTCAGTACTGTTTTCAGTATCATTATCAACCTGTGCCACTAAATCAGGACGCGTTACTGCGCCGCGACCTAGCATTAAATGCTGTGTACCTGCTTGTGTCATACAGTTTTGCGCATGCTCAAAGTTCCAAATTTCTCCATTGGCAATGACTGGAATATCGAGCGTATTAAAGCTCTGAATTTTATCCCAATAGGCAGGCGGCTTATAGCCTTGGGTCTTAGTGCGTGCATGAATGGTCAGCCAGTCGGCGCCACTGTCGTTAATTGCGCCGCGAATATCATCCATTCGACTGGTGTCGGTATAGCCCAAGCGAATCTTAGCTGATACTGGTATGTGAGCGGGAACGGCTTGGCGTACGGCACTGATAATCTGATACATGGTTTCAGGTTCATCTAACAATACAGAACCACCGCGATGGCTATTTACTGTTTTTGCAGGACAGCCAAAGTTGATGTCGATAGCAGGCGCACCGAGCTCACAAGCGTACGCGGCGTTTTCGGCCATCAGCTGTGCTTCGCTACCCAAAATCTGTACATGAATGGGCGTACCAGAGGCTGTTTTGGAATCATGATGTAGCTCAGGCACATATTTATAAAACACATGCGCAGGCAAGACGTGCTGAGTGATGCGAATAAACTCACTGACAGACCAATCATAAGGACGACCCAAGTCAGACGCAATTTGGGTTAATATTTGGCGCATTAATGGATCGGTTAAGCCCTCCATGGGTGCGAGGAGTCGGACTGGATTGACGAAGAATTTATTTGAAAAGGACATTAATTTCATAGGATGTGATATAAAAATGTATGATAACTTATTCGCATTGGTTTTAAATCTTTAATTTCGAGGATAAAAAAATGTTACCAAGAAAAATCTTAGTGAGAAGAGAGGAAGATTATCATACTCATTACGTAGGAAAATATGGGAATGATCTCACTTTTATCGGTTTTAATTTTTTTGGCGGATCATCTCAAACAAGACCTCTAGCCGTTTTACATCTACTTGATAGCAGTGGTTCTTTAACAAGTTCAGAGATATGGGAAAAAGAAAAAATAGGGGATGCTGAGTTAGAGTTAAAAAAGGCAATTAAGCATTTAGATAATGCAAGATATTGTGATGTTGAAACAACAACATTTAATGTGGTACTAAATGGCTTGACCTTTGGTTTTATCGCTAGAGAAGACTCAGCATGCATTGAGTATCAACCGTATGGCTTAGCATTTTTTCCTCCTTGGGAAGGCTACTACGATACTTAAGTCATAGCTGAAAGGCTGGGTTTTTCATCCAACCTTTCTATTCTGAAAAGTCTTGAAATTGGATGAAAAACACGAGCTTACGGAACTAAGTTTAAACGTCGTAAAATACGATACAACCTTAAGACCCAAAAATCACTTTTTTCCCCGTCTGTAATCCCGATATCAAGTCTTTAATATTATGAATATCCAAATTGCTTTGCGCACGCGTGCAAGCAACGTAGAGCAAACGCAGCTCTTCTGGACTAATCTTGACCGCATTGGTGGTCACATCGTAGTAAAAATCATCATCTAACTGCACTTTTCCCCATTCGAGCCCTTTGGCTTTATGAGCAGTGGAGATGACATAGTCAGCGTTTTCAATGCTAGTCAGACTATTGACCGCTTGGCTCAAGACATTGGTACCGTGGTCATCGACCAGTTTGACCAGTGTTTTGAGATCGCTGCCCTCATTGGTTTCGGCATATTCTTGTACATCACCCCAATTATAAAAATACGCCAGCTCAGGTACACCGTAAGCCGATTTACCATTTTTTAAGTTTTCGGCTGCTTGACAACTGTCTCTTATACACATCTGACGCTGCCGACGATATGCAGT
>CAJXUF010000148.1 GCA_913061175.1 uncultured Psychrobacter sp. | reverse complement strand
GGCAGCAGTAGGCTCAGCAGTTGGTTTAGGAAACATATGGAAATTTCCATACATGGTTGGCGAAAGCGGTGGTTCGGCTTTCGTTATTGCTTATTTGTTCTGTATCGCGCTGGTCGGTTTTCCGATATTAGTTGCTGAATGGTTAATTGGTCGACGTGGTCAAAAAAACCCAGTCAATACTTTTTCAGACGTAGCAGCGAATGAAGGTAAATCACGTAGTTGGGGTATTATTGGTGCTACTGGTGTTTTGGGTGGCTTCTTAATTCTATCGTTCTATAGTGTGATCGGTGGTTGGGCGCTTAACTATATCACTAAAGTTGCAACAGGTAGCTTTGCTGGTCAAGACAGTGATTCTGTTGCTGCAACCTTTGATGCTATGCTTGCATCAGCTGGTACATTGACGATTTGGCATACGGTATTTATGATTTTAACCGCTGTTATCGTTGGTATTGGTGTGACAAGTGGTATCGAAAAAACAGCTAAGATTTTAATGCCATTATTGGGTGTAATTCTGTTTGTTATCGTTGGTTACAACGTAATGAACGGTGGATTCGGTGAAGCAGTTGCTTACCTATTTACGCCAGATCTTAGCAAACTAACGGCTGATGTTATGCTTGCAGCATTAGGCCATGCATTCTTCACCCTATCAATTGGTATGGGTATCATGGTCGCTTATGGCTCTTACTTGGGCCGTGAAGTAAACTTGCTAAAAACAGCACGTACCGTTGTTATTTTGGATACGGTTATTGCGTTGGCTGCTGGTCTTGCCATCTTCCCAATCATCTTTAGCAATGGTCTAGATCCTGCATCAGGTCCTGGTCTTATCTTTGTGAGCTTGCCAATTGCTTTCGGTAGCATGGGTGCGGGTACTATCATTGGCGCATTGTTCTTCTTACTTATTACCTTTGCTGCTATCACCTCATCTATCTCGTTACTTGAGCCAACCGTTGAGTTATTAGAGGAGCGTACGTCGATGAGTCGTACTGTATCGACTATCGTGGCAAGTACAGTGATCTGGTTGTTAGGTATTGCAGCATTGCTATCGTTCAACCTATGGTCTGACTTTACTATCATGGGTAATGGTATTTTTGATGCATTAGATAAGCTTACTAGTAAGTTCCTATTGCCTCTAACAGGTCTGGCTGCAATTGTATTTGTTGGTTGGAAAATGGATCAACGTAACATTCAGCAAGAGCTTGGTTTATCTAATGGTACATGGCAGCTGTGGCAAATCGTTGCGAAATTCATCGCACCAATCGCTGTTATTGTAGTATTTGTGACGTCATTGATGGGATAGTAGTCAAAATAGACTCTACTTAAATCATTAGTGATAAAAGCAGCATAGAAAAAGGGCTTAAGATTATTCTTAAGCCCTTTTTTATTTCAACAGATTTAGATAACAAGTAGTAAATATTAAACAGGATTAACGCAAGTTTAACTCAGGAACTGTTTGACCGCGTTTGGCATAAAACTCGCTAACAAACTCATCAAATTTATCTTGCTCGATAGCATCTCTAATACCCTGCATCAAACGTTGGTAATAGCGCAAATTGTGAATAGTGGCTAACTGAGCACCTAGCATCTCTTTGCACTTATTAAGATGGTACAGATAAGCGCGGCTAAAGTTTTGGCAAGTATAGCAGTCACACTCAGGATCTAATGGACCTTCATCATTGCGATATTGGCTATTACGAATACGTACCACACCAGCATTGTCTGCATCGCCCGTTACAAAGTAATGGCCATTACGCGCGTTACGCGTTGGCATCACACAGTCGAACATATCTACGCCGCGGCGTACACCTTCAACTAAATCCTCAGGCTTACCAACGCCCATAAGATAGCGTGGCTTATCTGCTGGCATATCATCAGGCAGGTAGTCTAGGACGTCTATCATCTCTTCTTTAGGCTCGCCAACCGAAAGACCACCAATAGCATAACCATCAAAGCCGATCTCTAACAGGCCTTCAAGTGATTGCTGACGCAAATCAGGATACATGCTGCCTTGTACAATACCGAATAATGCGTTGGTACTGCCCAGTCTGTTGTGCTCATCGATACAGCGCTGTCCCCAACGTAACGATAGCTCTAACGACTTTTTCGCTTCATCATGAGTGGCTGGATAAGGCGTACACTCATCGAACTGCATGACGATGTCTGAGTTCAAACTATACTGAATCTGCATTGATTTTTCTGGTGAGAGAAATACCTTTGCGCCATCGATAGGAGATTTAAAATTGACGCCTTCTTCGGTGATTTTACGCATTGCGCCGAGGCTGAATACTTGGAAACCGCCCGAATCGGTCAAGATAGGTTTGTCCCAATGCATAAACTTATGCAAGCCACCAAATTTATCAATGACTTCGGTACCTGGACGTAACCAAAGATGGAAGGTATTGCCCAAAATAATATCAGCACCGATGGCTTCGATATCACGTGGCAGCATGCCTTTGACCGTACCATAAGTACCAACAGGCATAAAAGCAGGCGTTTGCACGTCGCCATGATTGAGATGAACCGTACCACGGCGTGCACGCGTTACACCGCTGGCCGTTTTATGTAAGACAAATTGCATATGATAACCGCTATTTAAGCTATGAAAATGGCGCTAATTATAGCATTGTTAGCAGTTTTTTTGGACATATAGTCAGAGAATCACTGAACTGCTACGGCGTTACCCTCCCTAAATGTACTACTTGTACAATTTTTAGTTGGCTACCTTGTACCCGTTTTAGCGTTTTTTAACTATAGATATTAGGTGTTATCGATATACGTGCAATATATACTTTGGTCAATACCGCTTTACCATAACCAAAAAACACAGATAGCACGCCAAAAGACACAGACAGTACTAGAGGTCTGTTGATACAGTAGAAGTTATACAGGTGAGGTGATAAATATTGCCACATCATGCTTTTAGATGCTGGAGACATGACATGAAAAAGACAGCTTACTTATTATTGAGTGGTTCATTATTGATATCAGGAGGAGCTATGGCTACCGAAGAGCCGAAATATACGGTGTTGACCCAAGTAGACGACTTTGAGCTGCGTCGTTATGATGAGCAGCTAGTAGCGCAAACGTGGGTGAGTGGTGACCAAGACTCAGCAAGTCGTGAAGGATTTAAGGTTTTAGCGGACTATATTTTTGGTAATAACACAGCACCAAGTGGAGACAGTAGTAAAATTAGTATGACGGCACCTGTTACGATGCAAGCTGATAACAAAAAAAGTGATAATGAGTCACAAAAAATTGCCATGACAGCACCAGTCAGTATGCAACAAGACGATGGTAAGTGGCGCGTACAATTTACGATGCCTAGTAAATATACGATGCAAACACTGCCAAAGCCAAACAATCCAAACGTTGAGATTATAGAAGTACCCTCACAAACTTACGGTGTGATTAAGTTCTCTTGGCTCGCAGGAGAGGACAAAGTAGCGGAAAAAACCGAAGCGCTGCAAACATGGATGCAAGACCAGAATTTGACGCCTATAGGCGAGCCTGAATTGGCACGTTATAACCCGCCTTGGACGCTACCATTTTTACGTCGTAATGAGGTGATGATTGCGTATCAACCTGAATAGTAATCAGCCCATAAAAAAAGACAGCAATCGCTGTCTTTTTTGTGCTTCATTTAAAATATCTGAGTTAGACGTTTTGCTCACGGATGATATTAAGCATGCGACGTAATGGTTCTGCTGCGCCCCATAACAACTGATCACCAACGGTAAAAGCACCTAGATACTCAGGGCCCATATTAAGCTTACGTAACCGACCTAGGGCAACAGTTAAGGTGCCAGTCACTGCCACTGGCGTTAGGCGATTCATAGTAGCTTCTTTATCATCTTCGACCAAGTCCAACCACTCGTTGCCACTGTTTTTGAGTGCAGCTTCGATTTCTTCTAGAGGAATGTCTTTTTTCAGTTTGATCGTTAGGCCTTGAGCATGACAACGCATAGCGCCGACACGTACACACATCCCATCAATAGGAATCGTACTGGCTTCATCGTTACCCAAGATCTTATTGGTCTCGACGCCGCCTTTCCATTCCTCTTTTGACTGTTTGTTTTCTAGCTGCGCATCGATATAAGGAATCAAGCTACCTGCCAGTGGTACACCGAAGTATTGTGTAGGGAAGTCTGCTGAGCGCTGAGTCTGAGCGATTTTTTTATCAATCTCAAGAATAGCGCTAGCAGGGTCAGCCAATTCGTCTTGAACGGCATCACGTAACACACCCATACCGTTGATGAGCTCGCGCATGTTGTTTGCGCCAGAGCCACTAGCAGCTTGATATGTCATTGCGCTGACCCATTCGACCCAACCTTTATTAAACAGCTCACCGATAGCCATCAGCATCAATGATACGGTACAGTTACCACCGATAAAGTCTTTTTTGCCGTTGGCTAGGGCACTATCAATAACATTACGGTTGACTGGATCAAGAACGATGATGCTGTCATCTTTCATTCGCAGCGTACTTGCCGCATCAACCCAATAGCCGTTCCAACCACTATCACGCAATGGTTGATGGACTTTTGACGTATAGTCACCACCTTGGCAAGTAATAACGACATCACAAGCAGCAAGTGCTTCAATATCATGAGCGTCTTTTAGTTGGCCGGTTTCAATACCATCGAATTTTGGTGCATCACCACCAGCATTACTGGTAGAAAAAAACACGGGTGTAATACCGTTGAAGTCATTTTCTTCCTGCATACGTTGTATCAATACTGACCCTACCATACCGCGCCAGCCTACCAAACCTACTGTTAAATCACTCATGAAGTTCAATCCTATTTACAATTATTTGTTGCATCGTCAACCGATAACAATGCCGTGAATGGCGCGAAAAAGCAAGGCGTTTCGGCTATTATTTGGTCGTTTTCTATACACTATTAACTATGTCGACTATAACTTTAAGTTATTACTATTGAAGAGATACTTAGCTATCTGACGACCTCAAAAATATAATGTTTAATAAATCACGCATTACATTGAATGAGCCAATATTGTAACGTTTTATGATAGTTGTCGCATAATTGAGACTCACCAGTAGGCGAGAATCTTCTGAAATGCTAAAGTAAGTCTCAAACACAATTACTCGACGTTAGTTATTTGATGTCAGGTAAGTTACAGCTTAACCAATATACATCAGCGGCTCTATCGACACTTTAATCAACGGTTAGTACCTACTTATGGATCTCTCACTATTATATTACGCCTTACAAGGTCTAGCAGGATTCATCGCCTTTGTCACAATCTGGGGCTGGTTGCCGCTGGATAACTGGTGGGTGCGCGGTGTTGAGTTTCCACGTATTCAAATCATGGTGCTTGGTATTAGTGCTTGGGTCGGCATGATAATGTTTTTCTCAGAGTGGGAATTAGGGCAGTGGATATTGTTTGTTGTACTGAGCGGTACGTTAGCATTTCAGCTGAGAATGGTATTGCCATATACTAAGCTGTGGAAAAAAGAAGTTCAAAAGGCAAAAGATAAGCCAGAAGGGCAAGCGCATCAAATAAAAATCATGGTATCAAACGTATTGACGCCCAATGACGAAACGCAAAAGCTGGTTGATTTGGTTAAGCAAAAGCAGCCTGACATCTTAATTACGTTAGAGAGTGATAAGAAATGGGAGCAAGCCTTACAGCAAGTTGAGTCTGACTATCCCTATACTGTAAAAGTGCCACTAGATAATCTATATGGTATGCACTTGTATTCTAAGCTTGAGCTGATTGATCCTGAAGTTAAGTATTTGATGATAGATGATATACCTTCTATTCATACTCAATTGCGTTTGCAAGGAGGCCGCGTCATTTGGTTATATTGCTTACATCCCATGCCGCCTAGTCCAACTGAAGCTGATAAATCCACCACACGTGATGCTGAGCTACTCATGGTAGGTAAACATATAAAGGAAAACGACCAAACGGCGATACTGGCAGGTGATCTCAATGATGTCGCATGGTCAAAAACCACACGTCGTTTCCAACGTATTTCTGGTCTGTTAGATCCTCGCATTGGTCGACATTTTATTAATACCTTCCATGTTAAATATCCATTTCTTCGTTGGGCTTTGGACCATATCTTTCATAGTGCCTGCTTTACAGTAGTTGATATTCAGCGTATGCCATCCGTAGGATCTGACCATTTTCCTGTAATGACTACCTTGCAATATGAGCCAGAAGAGGCAAGCAATCAAGAAGGCAATGCGCCTACGGCACAAGCAGAAGATATCCAAGAAACTGATAACAAAATCGAAGAAGGCAAAAAAGAAGGCGAAAAAGTGTCAGAAGAGCACAGACAAGAGCAGCGCAGTTTTGGTTGATAAAAGAGGCTGTTTATTAGCTGTAATGCATAAAAGTGATGTAAGCATATGCTTACGCAAAATAGAGTCTTTAGCTTCTATCGGCACCAAATCCATTGGCCTATAATACATCCATCAACACAAGGATACGCATGGATGTAGTGTTGAGACAGTATCAATAAAAGCACAGGTCAGCCCGCTGTCTTATATAATACTGTTAAATGACTTAGGATGAGTCAGCACGGAAGAGAGATAATAACAATAACACGAAGTATTGAAACCCTGAACCAATCGCCCTAGGTTCGGGGTTTTTCTTTATATGGATTTTGGTTTATCAAGATGTAAACTATTTAACTTTGATATTTCTTTTAAAGCTTCCAGTTATATACTTAACTGCGCAAACAAAAGAAGGGTATATGTAATGGCATATACCCTTCTTTATTTAAATCGATTCAATATTCTAGCTAACTTAATACTATTAGCTTATTGCAACCTATTAGCCAAGTATCTGAATATAAGCACCAGCACGTAGTTCTTGTAACCAGTCTTCTTGAGCTTGTGGTGCTAGGCGTTGATACAATGCTTGACGTGCCATATTGCGACGATATTGCTCGCTAATATCTTGATCGCGCTTACCGTCGACTTTTAGGATATGCCAACCAAACTGTGTCTTAAATGGCGCAGAGTAATCGCCAACCGCCGTATTCTTCATTGTGGCTTCAAATGGACCAACCATATCTTCTTCGCTAACCCAATCAAGGTCGCCGCCACGTCCCGCAGAACCTGGATCGTCTGAATACGTTGAGGCTAAGCTAGCAAAGTCAGCGCCGCCACGAAGCTGCTCGTATAGATCATTGATTTTTTGTTCAGCAAGCGCATCAGTCTGTAAATCATCGACTTTAACTAAGATATGGCGAGTATGCCACTGTGGTATCAGCATTGTATTGCTGGCTTTTTTATCAGCAAGCTTGATGATGTCAATACCTTCAGGAGTCAGTAATGGCTCGCTTACGGTACCAACGTCTAACTTGGTAATTTTGCTAGACAGCTCTGTTGGTAAAGAGGCGGCCTTATGAAAGCCCATATCCCCACCTTGCAATGGAATCGGATAGCTACCTTGACTAGCAGCAACAGCTTCAGCGACGTTGACATTTGGTTCAAGCAAACGCGTACGTAATGCTTGCGCCACTTTTAATGCTTCTTCACGTTGAGCGGGCGATAGGCGACTATAGTCATCTATATCTGTCTCTTATACACATCTGACGCTGCCGACGATATGCAGTGTGTAG
>CAJXUF010000147.1 GCA_913061175.1 uncultured Psychrobacter sp. | reverse complement strand
CGTGGTAAGAATGAAAGCGAGCAAATCAGCCGCCGTTCAACCAAATCAGGCAACGCTGCGCAAAACCTAAACTTCGGCGGTCAGCACAAAGAGCTATGGAGTGAAGGTGGCGAGATTGCCTTCTTGACTAAGATGGCAAAAGAAAGCCAGAGCTTTGCTGAGCATGTGGGTTGGTTTACTACTTTAGTGTCGAAATCTGAAAACGTTAAGCCATTGCAAATATTATTAAAGCAGCTAAACGTCGCTCAAATGCGTATTATCGAAATGAGCCAAGGTCAGAAAAGCACTCGCGTACTAGCTTGGCGCTTTGACACTGACGAAGAATAATCACTAAGCAAAATTACTAATTCAAGTTTCACGTGAAACAAAAAAGCACCGCTCTACAGTTTAGAGCGGTGCTTTTTATTGAGAATAATAAATTTAAAAAAACTGATAGTCAAAGAAGTCTATAACAGGTACAAGGCAGCCGACTGCAGATAGTACAAGTAGTACATCTAAGGAGGGTAACGCCGTAGCTGTTTAGTAATTCTTTGACTATATTAGCTAAAAAACATCACTTTTAATCCAATTAAGATAAGCACCAATCCACCTAATGCTTCCGCTTTATCCTCTAGCCATGTGCCTGAGCGACGTCCCAAATAGACCCCGAGCCAGCCAAATATAGCAGTTACTACAGCGATAATTAAGCAAGCTAACCACGCGTTCAGTGCCAATAAATTCAGCGTAAACCCTGCCGCCATTGCATCAATACTAGTTGCAACTGCTAACGTAAACATAGTGCGGTGATTGATATGTCCATGCTTACTCGTGGCTTTTACTGTATCACTATCAGTGTTAATAGCATCATCATTGACGTCCAGATCATCACTGTCAGCATCTTCCTCATCCGCAGTAAACACTTCGTAAAGCATTTTGCCACCTAGAGCAATCAAAATAGTGCCGCCAATCCAAGGGGCAGCCGCTGCCAACCAACCCAACATTGCCGCACCTAATAAGTATCCGATAAGAGGCATTACGCCCTGAGCAATACCAAAGTAAAGCGCAGCATAGATAGCCAAGCGCAGTACATATTGATGACTATATTTTTGAGCCTTAGCACCCAACCCTATTGACACTGCAAACGCATCCATCGCTAAAGCAATAGCGAGTAAAATTACTTCAACCATTTGATTCCCACAAATTATAATTATTAAGTAATAGCAACGCTAACAAATGAGTTTCACGTGAAACAAAAATACCGCCTTGAATATCAAAGCGGTATTTTTATAAATTGTCAGTAACCAATTTCAAATTTAGATATCTAAGTTCGATACTGTTAGTGCATTCTCTTCAATAAAGATACGACGCGGTTCAACGTGATCACCCATCAAGCAAGTAAACATATGGTCAGCGGCGATAGCATCTTCGATAGTAACGCGTAGCATACGACGGTTTTCAGGATCCATCGTTGTATCCCACAGCTGGTCGGCGTTCATCTCGCCTAGCCCTTTATAACGCTGGATAGCTAGACCACGACGCGCATCAAGCATCATTTGCTGCCATAGATAATCGAAATCACGTACTGGGATATCTTTCGTTGTTCCCGCAGATGCTTCACGGCGGATAAAAGCATCGCTCTCAAGCAACGTATTCCATTCACTTGATAAACGTAGCAGTTTGCCATACTCACCAGAGTTGATAAAGCTAGCATCTAACAGATAATGGTGTGCTAGTTGATGCACATATACTGTGACGCGTGGCAGCCACTGAGCCTTGGTAGATAAAGCCTCACTATCTGACGCTTCACCTTCTTCAGTACCTACTACTGGCGTCATACCCAATAGATCTGCTGCGGCTGCATCCATATTTTTTGGCTGCGGCGCGTGGATATTAACCAATTCAATCTCAGGGCTTAGATCGCTACCGAAGTGATCCAGCTTAGTCTGCATTGCTGCTTTCCATTCCTGCATGGCAGACTCATCATAAGTCATGTCAGTGCTAAGTTTTGGCGTATGCGTCAATGCGTCCAAAATCACCGCTGGGAAACGAATCTGCAGACGCGCCTTGATCAACTGAGTTTGGTTGTAGTCGTTAAGCAGTGTCTCAAGCGCTTGACCAGTAATCGCAGGCGCATCGGCACTGATATGCAGCTTGGTATTGTCAATTGTTGAAGACAAGAGATAGGCTTTAAGCGCTTCGTCATCTTTGAGGTACAACTCTTGACGACCTTTTTTTACTTTGTATAGCGGCGGCTGAGCAATATATACATAGCCGCGCTCGATTAATTCAGGCGTTTGACGGAAGAAGAACGTTAATAGCAACGTACGAATATGCGATCCATCAACATCGGCATCGGTCATGATGATGATTTTGTGGTAGCGTACTTTATCAGGATTATACTCATCAGGACCAATACCACAACCTAATGCAGTAATTAGGTTACCCACTTCAGCAGATGATAGCATCTTGTCAAAGCGCGCACGTTCGACGTTCAGAATCTTACCTTTTAGTGGCAAGATTGCTTGCGTTTTTCGGCTACGACCCTGTTTAGCTGACCCACCTGCAGAGTCACCCTCCACGATATATAGTTCAGATAATACTGGATCTTTTTCTTGGCAATCAGCCAATTTACCAGGTAGACCTGCAATATCCAAAGTGGTCTTGCGACGTGTCATTTCACGCGCTTTACGAGCCGCATCACGTGCACGCGCTGCATCGATAATCTTATTCGCAATGGCTTTACCAGCACCTGGATTTTCTAGCAGATAGTCATTGAACTTGTCATGCATCGCTGATTCAACAGCAGATTTCACTTCGCTTGATACTAGCTTATCTTTGGTCTGACTTGAGAATTTTGGATCTGGTACTTTTACAGAGACAATTGCAGTTAAGCCTTCACGAGCATCATCACCCGTTGCAGCTACTTTCTCTTTTTTGAATAGGTTTTCGCGATCCATGTAACTGTTCAGGCAACGCGTCAATGCTGAACGGAAACCAGATAAGTGAGTACCACCATCTTTTTGCGGGATATTGTTGGTGAAGCACAGTACTTTTTCGTTATATGTATCTGTCCACTGTAGCGCGACTTCTACGCTGATACCATCGTCTTGCTGACTGGTAAAATGGAATACTTCATTGATACCGTCTTTACCAGCATTGATATAGCTAACAAACTCTAGCAAGCCACCTTTATGCTCAAACTCGTGACGCTTATCAATACGCTCATCAGTCAAAACAATACGCACACCAGAGTTCAAAAATGATAGCTCACGTAAGCGTTTTGCCAAGATATCGTACTCAAAGATCGTACCAGTAAACACGTCACTGCTAGGATAAAAGCGGATTTGTGTACCTGTTTGATCGGTTGCTTCCATCTGTTGGATATCGCTATCAGGTACACCATCAGTATAAGTCTGATGATAATGATAGCCTTCACGCCAGATATTCATTTCAAGCTTTTGAGACAGAGCATTAACTACTGATACACCCACACCGTGCAAGCCACCTGACACTTTATAGCTATTGTCATCGAACTTACCTCCTGCATGCAATACAGTCATAATGACCTGAGCTGCTGATACACCTTCTTCTGGATGGATATCAACAGGCACACCGCGACCATTATCCATCACACTGACAGACTCATCTTCGTGAATAACGATATCAATCTGATCACAGTGACCAGCAAGCGCCTCATCGATAGAGTTATCCACTACCTCAAAGACCATATGATGCAAGCCTGTGCCATCATCGGTATCACCGATATACATACCAGGACGCACACGTACGGCCTCTAACCCACGCAATACGCGAATATCTTTAGAACTATAATCAGAAGGCAACACTTCTGAAACTACAGTAGGCACAGCTGCTTCAGTAGTACTGTCGTCTATCAATTGCTCGTGGTCAATAGGTAATGAATCACTCATGTACATTCCTTAATCTAGCCATAATCAGCCATTTACGATTAGCGCACTTATAAAAAGTCTGCTGCATAATGGCATCTTAAAATTAACGTCTATTATTCATAATCTAGAGTGCATATGAGCAGCTAAACTACTAACCACCGTTAGCCTCAAAAAAGGCTGCACAGAGATAAAATTAGTAAATTATTTATTAGTAATAGTCTTTGTTTTTCTAGACATTGTCAAAACTATTGAAATAAATAAAATACATAATTATCAAATACTTATAGATAATTGAAAAATAGAAATCCTTTCTATGATGCTATCAAATAAATTGCTGAGCACAGGACAAAAATAAAGGGTTATTTTAACATTTTTTTGCTTCTAAGTCACTGTTTACTGAGAGTTTTACGGTCTGTGAAAGGTCGTCTTAACATAGTAACTGTCAGGACAGATAGTAGTGGCTAGTGTATTGAATAATGAGAAGTTAAAGTAGATGGGTAATCATCAAAAGTATAAGCAGAAAAATGAAGTATTAGTTAGTAAATGAGATTTTTCCTTGTTTCACGTGAAACGTATTTGGTTGTGACCAAAGTTCATTAACTAAAGGTAAAATATCGTCTGTCAGACTGGTCATGAATACTTGGCACGGGAGTTGAGCTAGGGTCGATAGCAATATTTCTATAGCTCTATCATCCAATTCTGCAGTGATATCATCTAGAAGCACAACAGGTGTCGCTCTCGATGATAAATCATCATTGAGTGAGTCACTGCGCTCTCCATCGTTTAGCAACATTGGTAGTTGCGATAAGCGCAGTGCAGTAATGAGCAGTTTCTTTTCACCGCGAGACAATACATTTGCTGCCTGCTCTTTTAAAGTCGGTAATTTGGTTTGGATACTATTTGCTGAAGCTGCTGTTCTGGCATCTGTCGTTTGATCGTTTACAGAATCATCAGAATGCCAATGCACATGAATATCAGCACGATGATTGCCTATACGGGTATATCCCAATTGCAAATCCTGCTCTAACCGCTCATTAAGCTGCACATCTAGTGCGACACTGGTGTCATAACCAGCGTTATAGCTCAGGCTTAGTTGCTCAGCGTAAGAAGGCAATAGCTGTACGATACTCTTGGCAAAATAAGGCTTCCATTCAGTAAATACCTGCTCTCGATAATGATGAATCAAAGCAGCATGATTACTTAACCCTTTATCCCATGATTTTAGCTCAGCCAGCTGTACTGGTGTTAAATGACGAGTGCTTTTTAGCAAACTATTGCGCTGTTTTAGAAGGCGTTGATAAGCCATCCATTGTGGATGGAACCCTTGTTTCATGTGAAACACTAACCAATCTAACAGCTGTCGACGGCTAGCGCTTCCCTGCTCCAACATATCCATTGTAGATGGATCTATCAGTAACGTAGGTAGCTGCTCTGTTAAGATACTTTGGTTGTAAACAGTGTTTTGATTGAGACGTAGGACAGTCGTAGCATCTGCTTGCTTTTGAATAGCTAAAGTACGACTATCATTGAGCTTGGCATGAACAGTCGTGTTATTTTGATGATGCTGGATATAGCGTTTTGGTTGGTGATGGCGAAAGCTCTTACCTCTTGATAACAAGAATATAGCTTCGAGCAACGAGGTTTTACCACTGCCATTTGCACCGATAATGATGTTGCAGGCAGCAGGCTCTAGGCTAGTTTGAGTAAGGTTTCTAAGATGGGATATTTGTAGACGTTCAATCATAGTATCGATAGCCGCCCATTAAAGCCCGCTTTTTTAGCAGGCAAAAGTTCATTGAAAAATTAATATTTAGTACTGAAAATAAAGCTCTTTGAAACGTGCTATTTCTATTCAAATCTATTTATTTTTAAAGAAAACACACTATATACGCATTGGCATAATGACATACTGATGGAACTCATCATTTAGTTGATTGACCAATACAGAGGCATTCGATTGGCTCATATGCATTTGTAAATCGCCTTGGATAACACCTAATACATCTTGCAGATACGCAGCATTAAACGACAGCTCCATCGGCTCGCCTTGATACTTAGCTTGTATCATCTCGACTGCTTCATCCTGCTCAGCATTGTTGGCACGTACTTCGACCATGCCATCGCTAGCAAAATTAAAGACCACACCACGAGATTTTTCATTACTCAAAATGGCAACACGACGTAGTACGTCTGTCATTTTTTCCTGACTAAACAAAGCCAGTTTGTCAGTATTGCTTGGCATCACACGGCGATAATCAGGGAACTTACCATCAATCAAACGTGCAGTAAAAGTCACCATCAGATCTTGGCTAACTTGCCCTGTACTATCTACATCACCAAATGGCAAACTTACTTGTAGAAACTCTCGACCGAAGCTCAGAGTAACTACGTTATCCTGATCACCCAACATTTTGCCAAGCTCAGAAGCTAAACGCTCAAGTTCGATCACTGCCTTACGCGGCAAGATAGCCTGCATATTGAGATCTGCGCTTACATTGATCACACTACGGGCTAATGCCAATCTATGGCCATCTGTTGCTACCGTTGTCAGTTGCTGCTGTGAAACGTCAAATAACATACCTGTTAAGTAGTAGCGTACATCTTGAATCGCCATCGCAAACTGTGTTTTATGAATCAAATCTGTCAGACGATTACGGTTAATAGTCAGAGGGGTGATATTTTCAGGGTTACCCAAGCTCGGATAGTCTTCGCTTGGCAATGTTCCTAATGTAAAACGGCTTTTACCACTAGTTAACAAGCAACGCTCATTTGCTTGAGTTGCTAGATTAACTTGCGCCTGTGCAGGTAGCGATTTACAAATATCTTTTAGCTTAGTTGCAGGAAGCGTCGTTGTACCTGCTTCTACACAAGCACCAACAGGCAATTTCAATGTCGATGTCAGCTCTACCTCTAAATCTGACGCTGTTAAGATAAGCTCAGAATCTGATAGCTGTAGCTTGATATTACCCAATATAACCATATTGTGGCGTTTATCAGCGGCTTTGGCGATCAAGTTGATAGCTTTTAGTAACGATTCTCGATTGATCGATAATTGCATGCTTAGTTACTCTTATTTGAATGATTCTTTTATAAAAATTTGTCGTAATGACTCAATAATACCTTGTCTGCTGACGATAATCTACAGAGCATCTGTGCACTTGTATTTTCGATATTATAAACCATCTGTCGTTACTAAAACACAATGATATCTGGCGCTTTTATCCTGCCTGTAACATTAGAGCTAGGGTTTTATAGTCCTTATCAAATGCAGGATCTGCTGCTCTTAACTCATTTACTTTATCGCAAGCGTGCATCACCGTCGTATGGTCGCGTCCACCGAACGACTGACCAATTTCAGGGAAGCTATCGCCTGTTAATTCACGCGACAAAGCCATCGCTATTTGACGTGGTCTTGCAATACTACGCGTACGTTTACGCCCCATAATATCTTTGACCGTGACATCATAGTACTCAGCAACTATCTTACGGATGTTATCCATATTCACTGCCTGCACACGCATCGCAACGATATCTTTTAGTGCGTATTGCACCATCTCAAGAGTAATCTGTGCTCCTGTTAAGTTAGCATTGGCAAACACCTGATTTAGGGCACCTTCTAAACGTCTGACATTAGACACCACATTTTGTGCAATGAATAGCGCACATTCCTTTCTGTCTCTTATACACATCTGACGCTGCCGACGATATGCAGTGTGTAGA
>CAJXUF010000146.1 GCA_913061175.1 uncultured Psychrobacter sp. | reverse complement strand
GAGATAGGAGTCCGTCTCGTGGGCTCGGAGATGTGTATAAGAGACAGGTGCTGTAAAAACGATGCAGGCTGCACAAGATAAAGGCATTAAACGTTATATTATGCTGAGCTCAGTCTTTTCATTAGAAACTGAAAAATGGGATGAAAACCCTGGTATTGCAGATTTAAAAGAATACTATATCTCTAAACACTACGCCGATCACTGGTTAGTGAACAACAGCTCACTTGATTACACTATCGTACAGCCAGGCGCACTAAAAGAACGCGCTGGTACAGGCAGAATCACTATTAATGATACAAGTTCTGGTGAGAATGCCATCGAAGATGTAGCGACAACGCTAGCCGCGGTGCTAACCGCAGATAACACGATAGGCAAAGTCTTCAATCTACACAATGGTGATATTGATATCAATGAAGCAGTTGCTACGGTATAAATAAATTTAGCAGTAGCAAAATTGATTGTATCTGCTAGATTTTAAAAGCAGCCAATACAAAAGGTCGTTATCGATTCGCCAATATCTAATTGGTAAATCGACAACGACCTTTTTATTATGTATTTAGATTACAGCTAATCTAAAGACACTCTTCCAATCATGCTTGCCCACTGGGAAAAGGAATGACTTCTTCCAAGCTGCTTGCACCTGTTACAACCATTAGCAATCTATCCATACCGACTGCGATACCGCTACATGGCATCAAATCATTGGAGGCAGCTAATAGATGTTCATCAATTGGCATTTGAGGTAGATCATGACGCGCACGTAATTGATTGTCTTGTTCAAAACGGTCACACAATGCTTGGCCATCTGCTAGCTCGTCATAAGCATTAGCGATTTCAATGCCATTGATATACAGCTCAAAACGTTTCGCAATTTTATTACCGTCTTTGTCCATAGCGGTCTTCGCGAGTGCAGCGGTCGCAGGTGGATACTCTATAATTAATGTCGGCAAATCATGACCTAGGTTTGGCTCTACGGCATGACTGAATAACAAATCCAACCAGTTCTGGCGACGATTTTCTTCGCTATCATCAGCATTATTAAAATCAAATCCTGTCAAACCCATATCTTCTGTTACGGCTTGCAATGCAGTTAAACTCGCTGTCAACGGATGGATGCCCACAAAATCCATAAAGGCATCGACATAGCGATAATGACTCATCACAACAGAATGACCATAGAGCTTCTCTAACAGCTCATTAAGTTCAGTGGCCATCTCGTCCAGACTATAATTAGGTCGATACCATTCAAGCATCGTAAATTCAATATTATGACGCGTACCTATTTCGTTATCACGAAAGACAGGACAAATCTGATAAATAGGTACTTGCCAGCTGGCTAATAAACGCTTCATCGCAAACTCAGGCGAGGTATGCAGATAATAAGTGCGTGGACGGTCTTGATAGGTCACGTGAGCTGCTACAGACTGCAAAAAAGTGTCTGTATTACCTGCTTGGGATAATAGCGGTGTCTGCACTTCTAGAACTTGTCGACTGGTAAAAAACTGACGAATATTGCTGACGAATTGCGCGCGTTGTTGTGCCATCGAAAGTGTCATGGTTGGTGCGTAGCTAGGCTTAGAAGTAATAAGCTGCGAAGAAATGTTGTTTGCTTGAGTCATTGGGCTCTACTGCGACTGATGAATAATTGGTTGCTCAATATCTTGTTTAATTAAAACTGCCACTCACGACGCAAGTGGTAGTCACGTCTCAGACCGTCGAAGTCAGCACCATTTACTTGCCCATCAACTGCTTTATTTCGCAACGAGATATCATCCTGCATAATGTCATAAAACTTTGGCAGTCTGTCTGAATGTGATTTTAGTTCAGACCATAAGAACATATTTAGCGGTAGCAGATTGGACATAGATTGAGTGGGAGGTATCGATAATTTTTCACACAAGGCATCATAAATGATTTGTGTGCCACGTAGCTTACCTTCTAGCGTATAGCCAGCGATATGCGGTGTGGCAATAGCAAGTTTGGATAGCAAGCTTACTGCAATCTTTGGCTCATGCTCAAACACATCTAGCACCACTTGACGTCCAGTACGCTCAATGTCTGTTTCAAGCGCACTTTCCTCAATTACAGGCCCGCGCGCACTATTAATCAGCATTGTATCAGCAGGCATCATTGCTAATGCAGCTGCGTTGATAAGATGACGTGTTGGGTAATCACTACCTTTAGGATTCGTCGCATTCTTTTCATTGGTTAAAGGCACATGCAGACTAACCACGTCACTTTGGCTAAGTACCTGCTCCAAACTGGCATTGTTAGTTTTAGAGGTTGGTAATAGAGGATCATAACCTAGCACCTGCCAACCCAAATCATAGGCATATTGAGCAAGCGTACTACCGATATTGCCAAGACCAATGATGCCTAATGTTAATGACGCCGACTGCTGCCAATACTGCGGACGCAAAGTTAAGATAGCCGTCAATACATATTGAGCCACAGAATGCTTGCTACAACCAGCCGCATTGGCGAAAGTGATATTGCGAGACGCTAGATAATCTTGATCTACATGGTCGGTACCAATAGTCGCAGACCCAACAAACTGCACGCTGTTATTGTCAGCCAATAGCGCTTCATTTACTTTCGTCACAGAGCGTATCAGCAGCACATCTGGCTGCACATCGGCAAGTAGCGCGGCATCAATATCTCGACCAGCGACAGTAATGATATCAACCGTATGCTCAGTCAGCTGGCCAAGCATAGCATCATTAAAAAAATCATTCAGACTGGCGATATTGCTGTCCGCTAAAATAGTGATATTTTTAATCGCGCTTAATTTATCGGTTTTATTATTCGTCGATTCTGCCATATTCTCATTTGTCATTATTCATCGTCTCTATCGATAATTTTTTACATTGTATTTGCTAGCGACTCATGATTCTGGTTCGTGCACAGGATCTATCGCACGAGAGTCAGAAAGCATAACCTCTTGCTGAGCAAATATCTCATTCTTATGCTGCGATATCCACTCGCGCCATACCGCAAGCCCGATAGCCAATACGACAGGTCCAATAAACAAACCAACAAAGCCAAACGCTGTTAGACCACCCAGTACACCAATAAAAATAATGATGAAAGGAATTTTGGTCGCGCCGCTAATGACGATAGGACGAATCAAGTTATCCACCCAGCTAATCACCAGTACACCCCACAGTGCCAAACCAATACCTTCTGCAGTATGCCCTTGACTCAATAGCCAAATCGATACACCGCCCCAAACGAATGGCGTGCCAAACGGAATCAAGGCAATAATAAACGTGACAATGGTCAATAAGATAGGACTTGGCGCACCAGCGAAGTAATAGCCGATACCAGCCAATAAAGCCTGAGCCAATGCCGTCAGCCCGATGCCGTATACCACCGCACGCGTAGTTGTACCTACAGAGTCAATATAGCCGTCGATGCGATTGCCGATGATATTACGCAGCGCTTGGCGAATCTGCCGAACCAGACTGGTGCCATCTCGGTAAAAGAAGAAAAGCGTCATTAACGCCATACCGAGTTTGGCCAAACTACTGAACACCACATCGAATGCTATTTTGCCATAATATAAATGCGACTGAACCCAAATTCGAAAAGCTTCTAGCGTCCCTTCTGGGTTTTTATTAATACGCCATAGTACGTCTTTGACTTGCTGACCGATGATAGGTAAATCTTTAAGAGAATCAGGCACATCTAAGTAACCTACCTTGATACGATAAATCAAGTTGCTGATCAAGCTCAAAGCTTCTTGCTGCAAGATAAACACACCGATGACCAGTGGCACGCCTATTATCAGTGAGATGCTCACCGTCATAATAGCGGCGCTAAAGTCTGGGCTTAGCTTCACTTTTTCATGGAAGAAATTATAAATAGGAAAAGTTACATAGGCCAAAATCGCTGCCCACAGCGCTGGTACAATAAAAAACTGTACCACTTGAAAACACAATACGAATAGCACCACTAGCAACGTAATTGCTAATAAGCGTTGAATAATAAATTCTTTTGTCCAGTTTTCAATCATAGCGTATAAACCAAAAGCGGACAGCAAACGATAGTTTTGCTGGCGAGTTTATAAATGTGTGATGAATATCAGCTCTTAGACACTGTCTATAAGCCATATCCATTAGCGAGAGTTGCGAATCATACAAAAAAGTATTGCGTCGGACTTATATTGCTACAGACTTATAAATTCACATGAAGACTAAGTAATATGACAGTTAAATAGTATGACTATGTCCAGTTCTATACTACAAATTCATAGCCATTTATTATTGTAGATAAAATAATAAAAATGTAGTTAGCACGCTTTATTATGCAATAAAGCGTGTGAATTATATAACGCGTTGTTGTAATCTTTACTTACAACTTTGTCTATGCAAGCTTACTAGATGACGACGATAATGACTAGCGCATAATGCATGAATTTAGTGTGTAAAAATGATGTATTGAAAACTGCTTTTATGTTCAGCTTGTAAACTGTTATCTTATAAGGGAATCCACTGGTGCGTTCTATTTGTCGCGACAATTGATGTTATACTAAAGCAATTATTTTAAGCTTTTCAGTGTAGTTAAGTTTATTTGCACATATTTATTTACATCGTTGTCCAGACATCGAATTCTCTGAGCCAGATTTCAACACCTGCTTATATCGTCTTCTTTTAGACTATCATAAGTTCTAATTTTAGGGTGTCGCTATCACTTAGAGTGAGTTACTTGAGCAAAATCATAAGTCTTTTATGAAGGCTTATATAAGATTTAGACTCAGCATATCAGCTCAATATTTGAGCTTTATATGCCAGAGCACAGTTTTGAGTTAATTTCGGATTTACTTTGATTTTATTTGATTTTATTTGAAATCAATACAGACACACCAAATTTTAATAATATATCGATAGGAACAATAACAATGTCAAAAGACACTGATAACCCCAACTCTAACACCTCAAACGAAGCCAGTAAGACCAATAAACCACAAGATACTGTTACTTTTGCTTTAGCTCAATCACATTTTCTGGTCGGTGATATCTCAACCAACGTCGAGAAAATGCGTACCCTAGCATTACAGGCACGCGAACAAGGTGCTGATGTTATCGTATTCCCAGAGTTAGCTCTTTTGGGCTACCCTCCACAAGATTTATTGCTACGTCCAAGCTTATCAGGCCGTGTTAAAAGCGCTTTGTCTACTTTGAGTGATATCGATGATATCGTCATGATTGTCGGCTATCCGCATGTCGATCATCACGGTACTTTTAACTCTGCTGCCATCCTGCATAATGGTCATCAAAAAGGCTTTTATCATAAGCAAATTTTGCCAAATTATGGCGTGTTTGATGAACGTCGCTATTTCGATAAAGGTCGCAATCAAGTTTTATTTGATTATAAAGGCATTACTATTGGTCTGCTTATCTGTGAAGATTTGTGGGAAAAAGGTCCTATCTCTGAGCTTAAAAAGCAAGGTGCTGATCTAATCGTAAGCTTAAACGCCTCACCTTTTGAGATTGAAAAGCAAGACAATCGCAAAACCATGCTTGCCAAGCGTAGCCGTGAAAACAAGCTACCTATCGTCTATGTCAACGCAGTGGGTGGGCAAGACGATCTAGTGTTTGATGGTGGCTCTATGGCTGTACAAGCTGACGGTAGCATTGCTCATGAAGCACCACGCTTTATGAACCAGTTGCTACTGGCTACGTTAGATGTAAAAATTGCTAAGTTTAACGAACAGACCAAAGCGCCTCTAACCTTGAGCCGCGAGTCTGAAATGTATCAGGCGTTAGTCGTCGGTCTACGCGACTATGTCAACCATTCAGGATTCTCTGGCATTATTGTCGGGTTGTCAGGTGGTATTGACTCAGCATTGACACTCTGTATCGCTGTTGATGCGTTAGGCGCTGACAAGGTATACGCAGTCATGATGCCATACGAATACACCTCTCAAATCAGTTTAGAAGATGCTCAAGCACAGGCACGTCGCTTAAATGTGTCTTACACCGTCTGTCCTATCTTTGATGCTGTCGAAGGCATTCGTCATACGCTAGCGCCGTTATTCAATAAGTCACCAGCAGATACGACTGAAGAAAACATCCAAGCGCGCGCTCGTGGTGTTATTTTAATGGCCTTGTCTAATAAATTCGGTCATTTAGTTATCACGACTGGTAACAAGTCAGAATTGGCAGTTGGTTACTCAACATTATATGGCGACATGGCTGGTGGCTTTGACGTATTAAAAGACGTATACAAGTCTCAAGTATATAAATTGGCGAGCTATCGCAACCGTTTAGAAGATACGCCTGTGATTCCTGAGCGCGTTATTACTCGTCCGCCATCAGCTGAATTACGTCCAGATCAAAAAGATCAAGACAGCTTACCGGACTACGATGTGTTAGATGGTATCTTGACGTCATATATCGATGAAGATATGGGCTATCAAGAGATTATTGATAAAGGCTTTGATGCTGAGATGGTCGCCAAAGTTATCAAAATGGTAGACAACAGCGAATACAAACGCTTGCAATCTCCTATCGGTACTAAGATTAGCCACAAAGCTTTCGGACGTGAACGCCGTTATCCATTGGTTAATAAGTGGTCAATCAAAGGTTAATTACTACACACCTCTCAACTTCTCCATTTACAAGTTGAGAGGTACTAGTTAGCCAGTTTTACAAGATATCGAATTTTTACTATTAGCTGGGTGCTTGCCCAGCTTTTTTGGTTTTTATCTACCAAAAATTTTTATACCTAGCCGTATTCTTTTCCACACAGTTTCACCAACTATTTTGCCTTAATTATCTTTATTTCTTTTTCGAGTACGTCATGAGTTTGCTAACCGCTAGTGTTTTTCTTCTTTTACTGCTTGCCTTAAGTACCTTTGTCTCTGCTGCTGAGATTGCCATCGCTGCAGGCCGCAAAATCAAGCTCCAAATTATGGCAAAAGAAGGCGATGTTCGCGCACTTGACGTCCTTAATATGCAGGAGCATCCTGGTAGTTTTATCACCGTCGTACAAATAGTGCTAAATGCGGTCGCTATTTCAGCTGGTGCCGTGGGTGAGTCTGCCATCAGTCCTTATCTCGAGCAGTTATTAAATAGTGAAACGATAGCATCGGTCATATCATTTGTACTCATCACGAGTTTGTTTTCACTACTTGCTGATCTAATGCCTAGGCGTTTGGCCATGTCAAATGCAGAGACGATAGCGGTACGGCTTGTACGCCCGATGATGTTGTTGATATTTATACTAAAGCCCATTATATGGGTGTTCGATGGCGCCGCAAATATCCTGTTTAAGCTTTTTGGCATCTCAACCATCCGTCAAGATGACATGACACCAGAAGATATTTATGCAGTGATGGATGCTGGGGCTGAAGCGGGTGTACTAAAGAAGCAAGAGCATCACTTGATCGAAAATATCTTTGATATGCAAGAGCGTACCGTCACCTCAGTGATGAATCCTCGAGAAAATATCGTTTACTTTGATACCAAGACAAGTACCGAAGAAGTCGTGAATATCATGATTGAACAGCCACACAATAAGTTTTTGGTCTGCCATGATGATGATTTAGAACATATCGTTGGTTATGTGGAATCTCGCAGCTTTTTAGCTTTGGTTTTGAACCAACAAGAAGTTAGCTTAACGAACAAGACTCTATTAAAGCCAGCACTTTTCGTGCCTGATACGTTGTCTTTGTTTGAGGTATTAGAGATGTTTAAATCCACTGGCGCTGATTTTGCGGTCATCGTGAATGAATACGCACTAGTCGTTGGTGTTATCACATTAAAGGACGTGATGAGCATTGTGACTGTCTCTTATACACATCTGACGCTGCCGACGATATGCAGTGTGTAGATC
>CAJXUF010000145.1 GCA_913061175.1 uncultured Psychrobacter sp. | reverse complement strand
GGCTCGGAGATGTGTATAAGAGACAGGCATTGGGTAAGCAAACCAGCGTGACATTGGGGAAGTGATGACCTTTGGCAACCATCTGTGTTCCGACTAATATAGCTGGGTTGCCTTTATTAATTTGCTCGTAAATATTTTCCCAGCTGTCTTTGCGTCTTGTGGTATCACGGTCTATCTGAATAATCGGATAGAGCTCTTTGCTGGTTTGGGGGTTAGCAAAGATTGCGTGTAGATTTTCACTGAGCCTTGTCGTTCCCATGCCTTTGGCATCTAGATTTTGACTACTACAATCAGGGCATACGGTAGGGATATAGGCTTGCCAATCGCAATGGTGGCATTTCAAATAAGAGTTGCTTGAGTAACTGTTTCGCTGGGATTGGCTATTATAGTGAACGGTCAGATGAGCGTCACAGCGCGGACAATCAGCTTGCCAGCCACAAGCCTCACACAATAGAACAGGCGCATAGCCACGACGATTCAAAAATATCAATACCTGATCACCGGCTTCTAGCGTTTGCCGTATCGCCCCGATCATGGCATCCGTCAGCCCTGTATCATAGCGCGCACCGTCATCTTGAGCCTGTTGATGGGTACTTTGCAAGCGAGCATCGATCAGCTGCATGGTTGCAGGTCTGGCATTACCCGGACGAGTAAGCAGTTGGTATTCTGATAGTTTGCCATCATCGACCAGTTTTAAATGCTCAAGAGAAGGTGTGGCAGTACCAAGTATCACTGGGATTTTGTACTGCAAACCTCGATAGAGAGCGACATCAGCGGCATGATAACGTAACGTGTCTTGTTGTTTATACGAGCCATCATGCGCCTCATCAACGACAATCAAGCCTAAGTCTGCAAAGGGGTATAGCACAGCTGAGCGTGTACCGATCACGATTTGTGCATGACCCGTGCGGCAGTCTTGCCAACCTTGCAAGCGATGAGTGTTGGTCATGCCAGAGTGCAATAGCACAATATGGGCGGCAAACCGACTGGCAAATCTTGCCCGCGTTTGCGGTGTGAGGCCAATCTCTGGTACTAAAATAAGAACCTGTTTACCAGCCTCTAATACAGCTTGCATCGCTTGCAGATAGACTTCGGTTTTACCACTACCAGTAATGCCGTTGAGCAAAAAACCAGTATAAGTATCAGATTCGTGTGCAGCAATAATAGCGTCGACAGCAAGTTTCTGCTCATCATTGAGATCAAGTGGCATTTTTGCCAGCTTAACTGGAGTAGGCGCTTGCTTTGGCTGAATATAGCGCTCGACTAGCCCTTTATCTTCTAGCGTCTTTAAAAATGCTCGTTGCATACCTTCTAGTAGCAATACATCTTCGCTTGCGCCATGCTGACCATGTAGCTTTAGCATGTCGAACTGCTGCTTTTGTTTCTTAGCATTGGCTCGAAAATCATCATCAGTGATATGAGGCAAAATGCGCCAATGGGTAATCAGCAAGTCTAATGGTTTGCCTTGACGGACAAGGCTTGGCAGGATAACTGCTAACACATCGCCAAGCGGATAGTGGTAATAGCGCGCTAACCAATAGGCAAGCTTGAGCATGCTAGCGTCCAAAATAGGCTCAGCATCTAGACATTTATTAATAGATTTGATTTTATTGACAGGTACGCTGCTATCGTCTTGTGAAATATGAGCAATCACAATGCCAATCAGGGTCTGACGACCAAACGAAACTTCAACACGGCTGCCGATTTTCGGTATCGCACTGTCTGGCAAAGCAAGCATATCAGCTGGTAGGCTATAGTCAAACACCCGATAAAGGGGAACGGGCAGAGCAACTTGTACCAACATAAACGGCTTCGCAGTCTTATTAGGTGAATATGAGATCAGAATAATAGAATGGAGACCAATAAGCTTAGCATGACGCTAAGCTTATTGTGATATGACTTATAGGCTGTTGCTAAAATTAGCACTTAATACTAAGCATTCAATATTGTCTTATTCGATATAAAGAATAGACTCAATTTCTACCACACCACCTTTAGGTAGAGCAGCTACCTGGACGGCAGCGCGGGCAGGATATGGCTCGCTTAGATTGGCGACAAACACTTCGTTCAAGACAGCAAAATCACTCAAGTCAGTCAAAGATACATTGAACTTGACCACGTCATTTAGACTGCCACCAGCTGCTTCACAGATAGCTTTGATGTTTTCAAATACTTGCTCAGCTTGTGCTTTAAAACCTTCTCTTAGTTCCATCGTGTCAGGATCAAAACCAAGCTGACCTGAGATATAAACAGTATTGCCGACTTTTACAGCTTGAGAATAGGTGCCAACTGCTGCAGGTGCTTTATCAGTTTGGATGGTTTGACGAGTCATGGGGTATCCCTTTTATATGTTATGTGAGTGATTCATTGCTACTATAATAGCAGTTCTATTTTAGCTATTTGCATCATGACTATAGCAGTGATGCAAATTAGCAAATGCGCTTATTATAATTGATATAACCGTATAATGTTAGGGAAACCTAGCAACGAGCGTAGTTCACGAATGCCCTGTGCTAAGTGATTGCGACTACGCACCACGATATGAATGATGGTATCAGTATTGCGAACATCAACGGTTTCAACACCCATATTGAGCTGGCGTAAGTGATAAATAACTTCACTGATTTGCTCGTCACTAAGCGCAATAGAGAGCTTTAAATAAGCAGGAAAACGAATCTTGCCACTGTTTTTTAAGTCATGCTCGCCGATATCACCTTGTTTGACCGCATTGTCATTGCGCCAACGTAATTGGATCACCTGATAAGGATTGTCTTTGCGGATATCGTCCAGTGAGAAACACTTATGACGATGAACGACCAAACCATGACGTGATAGATGCCCTACGATAGGGTCGCCATATATCGGATGACAGCAATTGGCAAAATCAAGCTCGACGCCAGCAGCATTTGCAATCAGCTGTTGCGGTTGGGTCATGTCATCGCTATGTACTTTTGCCTGTAGGTCGCTCAGCTCATCGCTAAATAAACGTGTCACTACTAGCTGAGGAAGTAGCGTACCTGAGCTTATTTGTTCAAATAACGCATCTTTTTCAGTTAGGCCACGCCATTCAGTCAGGTCTTTCCAGTCAGCATCTGTCAAGTCGTCAAAACTTTTCTGATGCGTTCTGAGCGCACGATCTAATGCTTGCCTGCCATGGTGTTGTTTGTCAGCGACAGACAAGTCTTTGAACCAACGTAAAATCTCTTCACGAGCTTTGTTAGTCACTACAAATCCTAGCCACTCCGCTTTTGGTTCTGAGTGGCTATTCACTTCTATCTCAACGGACTGTCCATTTTTTACCACGGTACCAAGCTTTGCAGCTTTACCATCGATATTTGCACCAACGGCAACGTTACCAATCATAGGTCCGACCGCATAGGCGAAGTCTAGCGCTGTTGCACCTTGCGGAAGCTCGTAAGCACGCCCTTGAGGACTGTAGCAAATGATTTTACTAGAGTGCAGATAATCCATCAGCTCATTAATGGTAGAGACTGCCGCTGAGAAATCAGGACTGTTTTCATTCAGATTGTCTTCATCGACCAAATCTTTCATATTGCGTAATGACGCTTGGATAACCGACTGACTGACATCAGATGCGTGCTCTGCCCCGATGACACCAAGTCTAGCGGCGCTCTGCATTTGCTTGGTCAATATAGTGACTTTTACCACGTCATTATCACGCTCATAGATGAGAGTGAGGGATTGGTTACCGCCTGGTAGCGGACGACGAATATTATCCGCAATATGAGTATCATCAATCTGATATTTTTTGATTAGATAATAGGCCAGCTTGTCACAGGCTTCGATATTGTCGAGGACGATTTCAAACGCGTAGTGACGCAGTAACGCATTAATCTCACCGCGATTGCGAAAAAACTGACGATATATGACCACGCGATTGTCTAAGACTTTGACCAGACCATTGAGATCCAAGTTGTTTAGCACGATACTCAAATAACGATGAATCGACTCTCTTTGAAAGTTACGTCCAAGCCCATGCTGTAGCAGTTTATCAGACAGCTTGTTGTACATATCAGAGTCTAAATTGCGATAACACAATACTTCGATATAGTCAGCAATATCATTCAGACCCATTAGCCGGGCAAATGGCACATAAAAATCTAAGGTTTCTTGAGCTGTGGTACGCTGTTTTTCAGGACGTACCGCGTCAAGCGTAGACATATTATGTAGACGGTCAGCAAGCTTGATAATGAGTACACGCGGGTCTGCGAGGGTGGCGGTCAGAATTTTATGAAAGGTGGCCGCTTTATTCTGCTGCTTGTTATGCGAAGATGATTTTAGCTTAGTCACACCATCGACCAGTCTTGATACAATTTCGCCATAACGCTGCTTGATTTGCTCATCACTGACTTCGGTGTCTTCGACCGTATCATGCAGAATTGCTGCAATAATAGTATCTCGATCTAAGCGAAAGCCCGCTAGTATCTCAGCGACAGCGATTGGATGCGTGATATAAGGTTCCCCTGATTTGCGCTTGTCTTTAATGTGCGCAATATCTCCGAACTCACAAGCATCAACAATATCACGGCGCTCAGCAGCAGTGAGATAACCTACCGAACGTAGTAAATTATATTGAGCATCATCGACGAGGTGATGACTGAGTTTGGGTAGGGTTTGACTCATAAAATGATGATCCTATTTTCCATGACCTACTTGTTGGGCCATTTACCGAAGCAAATGGAGGCTAAATAATGACCTACCATACAAAACTTAAGGATGAGTACGCCATTCTCTAATTAATCGCAAATCGCTTTCAATGTCAACTGATAAGCGTGTGGGCGATGAAAAAATTTCACTCAGTGGTCTATTTGGGGGATAAATGGTGACCAAAATAGCCAATACACTATTATTACAACCAAAAAACCACAGCCTATGCTGTGGTCTCTATAGTTGATCAAGATGTGTATTTATTTTATAAAAACGCTATTGGCTTTATAAAATACATCTTATCAAAACAGCCTACTAGAAGCTGTGGTCGCCTGACAATGCTAAATCTAATGAGCTAGTAGCAAAATTATGCTCTGGCTGATTTAGAATGTCGCGTGTGATTTTGCCAGCGGCAATCTCACGTAATGCCAATACTGTAGGCTTGTCGTTATCAACGTCAACCAACGGCTCGGCAATACCTTTGGCCAATTGACGGGCGCGTTTGCTTGCGACCAAAATTAGCTCAAAGCGATTATCAACATTATCCAAACAATCTTCAATCGTCACTCGTGCCATAAATAGCTACCTCGGTTGTTTTTATTAGTAACGGGTAACGGACCTTGCCCGCCACTCAATAAAAATAATATCAAAAATATAAAGGGGGATAGCTAAATATTATAGCATTTTTTGCCAAGTCGCGTAGTTGCTTTTTATATCTACTTACGAGATTAGCTGCTTGTGCGTAGTTTACTCTTCTACCTGAGTGTTTAGCAAGTTGCTAATCGTACGATGATAGCGCTGCTGCTGACGACTAAGTGTCTGCCTGTCGGCTACGATAATGGCTTTTAGCTCAGCTAAGGCTACGTCAAAATTATCATTGATCACTACATAGTCAGCATTCACATATTGTGCCATTTCGGTGACCGCGCCAGCTAGACGGCGCTCTATAACTTCTACAGAATCCTGCGCGCGGGTTGAGAGACGTTGACGTAATGTCGCAATGCTGGGTGGTAGAATAAAAACCATAATGGCATCGGGGAAGATATTTCTGATTTGCGTCGCGCCTTGCCAGTCAATCTCCAAAATCACATCGATACCCGCCGCTAGCTGGGTACGAACACTTTCCTCTGACGTGCCATAATAATTACCAAATACTTCAGCATGCTCTAGAAATAGACCTGCATTGATACCATTGGTAAAACTATCAGTATCCGTGAAATGATAGTGCTGACCATCAATCTCGCCTGGACGCGGTGCGCGAGTGGTGTGAGAGACGCTGACAGTCAAGTCATTGGTGGTAGCAAGCAATTGCTTAACCAGTGAGGTCTTGCCAGTACCTGAAGCGGCGGTAACAATGAATAATGAACCTGTCATACAATTTGTCCTAATAGAAGGTGTCTTGGTAACTCGTAAAATGTATCGTAATAAATGCGTGTTGATAAAAAGTTAAGCAGTGCCTCAGTCAAAAACAAAGACTGGAAAAAATAAAAAACGCCATCATGTATGGCGATAGAAATTATAATAGATGCATTATTATAAACTGCTTTTATACAAGTTAAAGCTGGTTTTGCAATATGTCGTAAGTATGCTGAGGTTTGCCCACAAAATATTGCTATAAGTAGACAGCTATTTTAGAGAGCGACAAAAGCAAATTATGCTAAAGTAGAGCATTGATTTCGACCCAACTTTTGAATAAAAAATTCAAAAATACGTTTTAACTATAAATTATCCAATGATAGGCCTTTTTATGCAAATTTATCTTGCCAATCCCCGTGGATTTTGTGCTGGTGTGGACCGTGCAATTGCGATTGTTAATGAAGCATTGACACGTTTCGAGCCGCCTATTTATGTCCGTCATGAAGTTGTGCATAATAAGTTTGTGGTGTCAGACTTGGCCAATCGTGGTGCTGTATTCGTTGAAGAGCTTCACGAAGTGCCAGACGGCTCCATCGTTATTTTCTCCGCTCATGGGGTCTCCAAAGCGGTTGAAGATGAAGCAGAGCGCCGAGATTTGACGGTGTTTGATGCAACATGCCCGTTAGTGACTAAAGTACATATCGAAGTGGCAAAGTTTGCGCAAGATGGGATGGATGCAGTGTTAATAGGACATGCAGGACATCCAGAAGTCGAAGGTACTATGGGGCGTTTCAATCGTCGCCATGGTGGGCAGATTCATCTGGTCGAAGATGAAGGTGATGTGGCCGCATTGACTGTACAAGATGCTGAACGCTTGGCATTTGTGACTCAGACAACTTTGTCGATGGATGATACTGCGCGCGTTATCGATGCGCTACGTGAAAAATTCCCTAGTATCCAAGGCCCTCGCAAAGACGACATTTGCTATGCTACTCAAAACCGCCAAGATGCGGTAAAAGATTTGGCCAGTCGCTGTGAAGTAGTCTTGGTTGTTGGTTCGCCAAACTCATCAAACTCCAATCGCTTGCGTGAGCTTGCCGAGCGTATGAATTGCCGAGCGTACCTAATCGATAATGCCAGTGAGATGGATAAGCGTTGGTTAGATGGTGTGCAGAGTATAGGCGTGACCGCTGGTGCATCCGCGCCCGAAGTGTTGATCCAAGAAGTATTGCAACAGCTGCAAGACTGGGGCGGTGAGTTACCAAACGAGCTGGCAGGTATCGAAGAAAACGTGACTTTTAGTCTGCCCAAAGACCTACGTATTCCAGTCACTCAAGTGGGTAGATAAGAGTAAGAGAAGACCTCATGAAAAAACAAAGAACGAAGTTTGATCTGGCGCAGGCTGATATCACTGAGATTAATAAACAGCTAAAAGTAAATCTGTTTGTTATTGTCATGGTTATCTTTGTATTAAGTATCAATATGATTCACTTTGTCCGAGAAAAAAGCCTATTTTACGCCATGCTCACTTTACTTATGGTCGTTTTACTTTTCTTTATCATCAAAGCACGTAGAATTCTAAAAACGAGACAACAAGTGCTGACTCACTAACTCATTCAATAACATAGAGGATCACTATGGCTGCGTATTATCAGTTTATCGAACGCAAGCAACAGACAGATGGCAGTACAGTAGCACAGTATAAGCCTACCAAACATGTACAAGGTGCTTGGAATGAGCATGAACAGCATATGGCGCCCGCAACAGGACTTCTTGCCTCTGAGCTAATTGGATTTGATCCACAAGAGAACATGCGCGTTGCTCGTATCAGTTTGGATATTTTGGGATTGATACCGCTAGGTGAGTTTACGATTACTACCCGCTGTATTCGTCCGGGAAGAACTATTGAGCTTGTCGAAGCCGTTATGAGT
>CAJXUF010000144.1 GCA_913061175.1 uncultured Psychrobacter sp. | reverse complement strand
GCATATCGTCGGCAGCGTCAGATGTGTATAAGAGACAGGCTTGCGGCTATTGGCTTCCATCGCTTCTTCTAATGAAGCATGAAATGGAGGGTTGCAAACCACGACATCAAAATAATCTTGACGACCAATGATGTTTTTAAAGATAAATTTAGGCTCAGGCTGCAGCTTTACCTTGACCGCACTTTTTAGCTTTGGATTGGCTTCACAAATCAGCGCTGCGGTGTTGACCGAAATAGGGTCAATGTCACTTGCTGTAAAGCGCCAGCCATAGCTTTGGCTACCGACGATAGGATAGATAGCACTCGCACCAGTACCGATATCAAGGGCGTGAATTTCTTTGCCCGTTGGCGGTGTGTTATCGGCATTCACATGAGTGGTCTGCGCCAGTAAATCCGCGATATAGTGAATATAATCGGCACGTCCAGGAATAGGCGGACATAGATAACCTTCAGGGATGTCCCAAAATTTAACCCCGTAATAGTTCGCCAATAGTGCTTTATTTAGCACGCGAACAGCCTGATGATCCGAGAAGTTAATCGTCGACTCACCTTTAGGATTGGTAATGGTGCAGTCAGCAAGCTCTGGTAAGGCGCGAGTCAGTACTGCAAAGTCATAACGACCTTGGTGCGGGTTGCGCGGGTGTAGCTGACCGAGTTTTTTTGCGGTCGCAGGAGATCTGTTTCTGTGTTTACTATTTGCAGGGTTACGGGTCATGGGCTTACTTGTCATAATGTCAGGCTACGATATATGGATATAAGTAACCAGTGTAGCAGATTTCGCAGGTTGCTAATTGTTTATCCGCGCTTTATCGGTCGCTTATCGATGGCGCAATATCAAGTTAAGCCCTAATACGATCATCGCAGTACCCAATACACGGTCGATCCAATGCTCAAACCTTTGGAAGCGTCGATGTACCGCAGGGATAGAAAGTAGCATTACGACCGTACTAAACCACGCCATCTGTAACACCATCATCCATACACCATAAATAGCCAATTGCCAAAGCGGTATATCAGGCGACAATACAAGAGTAAAGATAGCTACAAAATATACAGGGGCTTTTGGATTAAAGACATTACAAAGAAATCCGCGACGCAACGTAGCAAAGGTAGATTCGCTATTGCTAGGCGATTTTTCGATAGTGGTTTCTTTGGTTGTAGGTGTGGTTTGGCTAGTAAGCGCATCTTGTGAAACGTGAGCGCTTGAACCTACTTGTGGATCTGCTTTTTCTAAAGCATGTGTTTTTTCTAAAAGATGAGCGGTGTTTAACTCTGCTGGTTTTTTAGGCTTAGCTTGGATACCTTGCCAACCTAAGTAAATCAGATAGCCACCACCCAACCATTTAATAGTAGTCAATAATGGCTGCGAATGAGCAATGACAGTCGCCAGTCCTAATACAGAATAGATAATATGGACGGCAAGACCCAAGGTAATACCGAGACTACAAATCAAACCTGTGCGTCGGCCTTTTGCCAACGTCTGCTGCGAGACTAAGACAAAATCAGGGCCAGGTGAGGCCGCAGCCAATAGGTGTACGCTAGTGATGAGCAAAAAACCGTGCCAAAATTCCATAAAATACTCTGAACCATATTTAGACCTGCAACATAGTTGCACTTATCGTAAATGAGGTCAACTTTTATCGATTTTTGCACTATGCGAGTCATCTCTATTGCTTGTGTTATAGAACGAGGATGTCTATATTAAAGGTAACTTATCGCTCAATCTCTACACATAAATTACCGAGATTTGACTATATAACCACTCATTGTATGCCAATGATTACTTTAACAAGGATGAAACCATGACTACGGATAGTAACGCCACAGAAAACCGCATCACTTATAACACGCAAGGCCATGTTTGCCTTGTCGGGCTAAATCGCGCTAACAAACGCAACGCTTTTGACAGTCATATGATTGCTCAACTGTCTGACGCCATGACTCGCTACGAGGCAGACGATAACTTACGCTGTGCGTTGATATTTGCCCATGGTGATCACTTCACTGCTGGATTAGATTTAGTCGAGCTACAAGACAAGCTAAACGATGGCGTGTTTGAGTTTAATGACGATCAAATCGACCCATGGGGTATCAGTGGAAAATTGCGTACCAAACCCGTGGTCGTGGCGGTCAAAGGTACTTGCTTCACAGTGGCTATCGAGCTGATGCTAAACAGTGACGTGGTTATCGCTAGTGATAACTGCAACTTTGCACAAATGGAAGTACAGCGCGGTATCATGCCATTTGGCGGGGCGACGGTACGGTTTGTCGCAGCGGCAGGCTGGCAAAAAGCCATGCCATATTTGCTTACTGGTAAAGCATTCGATGCGCAAACGGCAGATAGACTGAATTTGGTCAGTGAAGTAGTAGCAAGTGGCACTGAATACGAGCGTGCATTAACGCTAGCCCAAGAGATCTGTAAAGCCGCACCTTTGGGTGTGAGAGGGGCATTGTCTTCAGCGCAAGATGCTAGCCGCAATGGTGCAGCAACGGCATTGGCCAATATCCATAGCTATCTCCCGCCGCTGTTTCATTCAGAAGATGCTAAAGAAGGCGTGATGGCGATGGTTGAGAGACGTGAGGCTGAGTTTAAGGGGCGTTAATATTAATAAAGTTTAAGAATGATTTCTCCTACGCAAAAGATAAAAGTTCGATATGTTTGATTATCTTTTAAACTTTCGTAAAAATCCTATTTAATCAAATACATCACCCAAAAAAACCTCGCAATCGCGAGGTTTTTTGTTTTATCTAGTATGACTGACTACAACAGCATCAGTGTTGACCACTCAACTATAATTATTTAGCTTTTTGGTAGTAGTCAACCATCATCGTACCTAAAGTGCCGTTGTCATCGATTGTGACGATTCTGACCGTACCTGATTGTGCTGCGGTACTCGACTGGACTTGTCCAGCGTTACCTAAGACGACTTGGTTGTCTTTAGACGCCTTTGCCTCATTACCAATAGCGATGCTGTTCATGCCGCCTGCCATAGATTTATTACCGACTGCGACCGAAGTTGCGCCTTGTGCCATAGCTGCTTCACCGACAGCGGTAGAGCGCATACCGCTTGCATTGGCTAGATGACCAAAAGCTTGCGCCCGTTCGGCAGTGGCTTTTGATTGCCAACCGATAGAGGTTGAGCCTAGACCAGCAGCGTTCGCTTGACCGCCAACGGCAGTAGCTGAATTTAGACCTGCATTGGCCTGACTACCAATGGCAACGGTATCATTGGTGCCGCTAGTCGTGGCAGCATTGCCAAGAGTGATAGCGGTGCTGCCAGTTGCGTTTGCAGTCTGATGGTCAGTTCCTGTTGCCATAGCAGTGCAAGAAGCAGTTGCGGCAATGGCAAAGGTAAGGGCACTAATCTTTAGTACTGATTTCGGTAACAAGTCCATTTTCATTCTTTATTCCTTTTTGTTAGCCTTGATGGCTTATTAGATAGTTTGGGTAGATGTTGATAGATTATAATCATGGCAACATCAGCGCACTTTGGCATAAATAACTTTATCATAGATAGAGTCTGAAACCTTAATGTAGCATTAATTTTTAATCATTATTAAAATAATGTTCACTTTATATCTTTGACGGTTATTTAAGCCGATAAATGGATAATTAAGGTCTAAAAACACTTTAGTTTTTTATGAAAAATTGAATGCGCCTTAATCTACTAAAGCAGATAGCGTAGCGTATATTGATAATACAATGTATATATTGCGCTGTGTTCTTGACGTTCCAAACCATTATGATTCCAAATAAGAAGAGTAGCAATGCAATATAACTTTGATGAAATAATCGATAGACGCGATACCGGTTCACTCAAGTGGCACTATGGCGATGACACGATTGCGCTATGGGTGGCGGACATGGATTTTAAGGCTGCCGCACCGATATTAAGCGCGGTTGAGCAAGTCATGCAGCATGGTATTTTGGGTTATATCAAGCCTACTGATGCCTTATATAACTCAATTATTAACTGGCATGGCAGTCGTTATGACTTGCAGTTAGAGAAGCAAAATATCTTGTTTTCCCCTGGTGTCGTGCCAAGCCTAGCGCTGATGATGAATGTCTTTACCAAGGTAGGCGAAGCAGTATTGGTCAACGATCCTATCTATACACCCTTTATGAGCAAGGTTGAGCAAAATGGTCGCAAGCTTGTACTTTCTACACTGAAGGAAGTCGAAGGTAAGTATCATCTTGACTTGGCTGATATCGAAACCAAAATCATCGAGCATGAGGTTAAGCTTTATCTACTGTGCAATCCGCACAATCCTGGCGGGCGTGTATGGACGAAAGACGAGCTTGAAGCGTTGCTTGCGATTTGCAAAAAGCACAATGTGGCGATTGTCAGTGATGAGATTCATCAAGATTTGACCTTAACGAGTCATACATTTACGCCATTTCTGACGCTGGCAAAAGGCTATGAGCACAACGTCGTCAGCCTGACTTCGATGACCAAAACCTTCAACATCGCAGGTATCAAAGGCTCGATGATATTTGCTAAAGATAAGACACTAATCAAAAAAATCAGTCAGCAGCAGCAGTTAAATGATGAGTACGAGCTGAACCTATTTGCGTATACAGCCATGCGTAGTGCTTACGAGCACGGCGGTGAGTGGCTAGAGCAGGCGCTTAGTTATATCGAGGCCAATATTGAATTGACGGTGCAGTTTTTAAATGAGCATTTGCCTGATATTAAAATCATGCGCCCAGAAGCATCGTACTTAATGTGGCTAGATTGCTCAGCATATAGCCAAGACGATCAAGCATTATATGATGCGCTTAGAGCTGCCAAAGTTGAGCTAAACGCTGGCATCAAATATGGCGAGGAAGGACATTTAAAGATGCGCCTAAATGTGGCCTGTCCTAAAGCAATATTGATAGAAGGGTTGAATCGCATTCATGCAGCGTTGGGTGATGTTGTTAAACCCTGAGTAATAGCGTCAAGATGTTATAAAGTGGCTATATAATAAAAAATCTAAATAATAAAAAAGACTGGTCTACCAATGTAGTCCAGCCTTTTCACTGCTCTAAAACAACGTTAATAGTGATTTTTACTAGTAATAATTAATCATCATTTTTCGCGTTCTCAGCATTTTCAGTATCCTCACGCATTTGCTCCCACTCTTCATGCTGATGCATAACCGAGCCTTCAAGCGACTCTGAAGTTTCGCCTACTTCCCACGGTGCATTGTCAGGCAACTCTTCGATATGAATGGTTTTTAGACCATAATCAGGCTGATAAGCCAGATCATATCGAGCGGCTTTAATCACAGACATCATCATCATACACAGAATAACAATAAGCGGTGCACCCGCGATAATAGAAGCCGTCTGCAAGGTTTGTAGATCTCCCAAGAACATCAAAATGGCGGGTAATAAACACAAAGTGAATGCCCAAAACAGGCGATTCCAGCGATGCGGCTCATCGTCTACTTCTACCTGTACGACAGATGCCAAGATATACGAGATTGAGTCAAAGGTTGTGGCAGTAAAGATAATGGCTAAAAAGGTAAACACAGAGATGACTACATATGACATCGGCAAGCTATTTAATATCGCAAAGATGGCAGCCGTTGGTGACTCATTATTAAGTACGGCAACCACATCGACCGTACCTGTTAATTGCAAATACAAGCCATAGTTGCCTAAGATAATCATAAACATGGCACAGCCAAGCGAGCCATAGAACATGGATCCCAAGACCATATTGCGTATGGTACGTCCTCTAGAGATTTTAGCAATAAACAGACCGATAGTTGGTGCAAATACTAGCCACCATGCCCAATAAAAAACAGTCCAATCTTGTGGAAAGGTTGTGTGTTCAAAGCCGAACTCTTGGAAGTCTTTAAATGGTTCGATATACGTCATCATGAGTGGCATTTCGGTGATAGAACGCCCTAGCGCTTCTAAACCTGTATTCAAAATAAAGACAGTTGGCCCAACAATCAAAATAAATAATAAAAAGGCGACTGCTAAGTAAAAGTTAATGTTGGAGAGTTTTTGAATACCGCCTTTTAGCCCTTGATAGGCACTGTATGCAAAGATCATGGTGGTCACTAATAACACAACAATCTGCATCGTGGTGTTACGTGGCAAACCAAACAGATTGTATAAACCTTCATTGATAAGCGGAGAAGCAAGTCCTAGCGTTGTCGCACCACCACCAACCATACCGAATATAAACAAGACATCAAGCAACTTCGCCCAGTTACTACTTGCCAGTTTTTCACCCAACAATGGCATGAGTGTTTGGCTAACTTTGAGTATCGGTGTCTGACGCACATAATAAAAATAAGCGATAGGCACAGCAGGCACTAGGTAGATGGCCCAAGCAACAGGGCCCCAATGAAAGATACCGTAAGTGGTTGCCCAACGAATAGCATCAGGTGAGCCACCAGGTAGGTTAAAAGGTGGACCTTGGTAGTAATAAGCCCATTCAATCAAACCCCAATAAAGAATACTGGCACCAATACCGCCGCAAAATAACATGGACGCCCAAGAAGAATCTGAAAACTCAGGAGTTTCTTCTGGGCGGCCTAGTTTGATCTTACCGATGTCGGATATCACGATGTAAATGACGAACATCATGGCAAGAACACCGAATGCTAGATAAGCGAAGCCAAAGTTATCAACTACAAAGCTACGTGCTATTCCTACCCAGGCTTTACCTTGTTCGGGAAATAATATCAAAGGTACGGCGATACTGAAAAGGATAGCTAACACCATAAAAAACGTAAATTTGTCGATACGGGTGTCAGGTACGTGGTCAGGACGCCACTGTGGTACTGACATCCCTACATCAAAAGTACCTAGATGTGGAGGTTTATGGTGCTTTGATCGTGCTTTTACATAATCTGGAAGGTATTCTTTTGAAGATTTACTCGTGCCCTTATCTGGTTTCTGACGATTTTGCTCGTTATCAAAGTTACTCATTTCATTGTCTCTTTATATTGCTCTTTGTATTTGACATTACTGTCTATCACTTATTCAGTTTTTAAGACTAGAACTCCTTTTTCTCGTGGTTGATATATTTCCTGCAAATAATGTTTGGATATTCTAAAGTACTAATTAATTTTCCAAGACTACTCACTAGATAGCCTTCATCTTGATTACTACTATGTGTATCATATTTTATGGTAATGGTCAGCATGGTAGATATAAGCCTACCTTCTATGAGCATAACCACTACGACCATAATCACTATGAGCATAGTAGCGGTAAATACATGGTTTTGTTTGTTTAGTTGCAATACCCCCGTAATGAACTGGTTTTGGTTTTCTTTATTATTTACTTTAGGTCGGGTTGTTTTCGAGCACTTACCTTCTAAAAATTCAAATATTTATGCATAACTGTTAATAATCGAACATCTAATAGCCAATAGAGGGCGTAAACTTGTTAAAATAGGGCACCAATTTATCTATTGATGGATATCGATTTATGACCACTGCTGCTGCCACTCCTGCAATCAAAGAAGATCGCATCTTAATCCTCGATTTTGGCTCGCAATATAGCCAGTTAATCGCCCGCCGTGTGCGCGATTCTGGGGTGTTTTGTGAGATGTTCCCTTATGATATCGACACTCAGCGCATCATCGATTTTGGCGCAAAGGGCGTCATTTTGTCGGGTGGCCCTGAGAGCGTCCACGCAGAAAACAGCCCGCGTATCAACGACGCTGTATTTGATCTAGGCGTGCCAGTACTAGGTATCTGCTACGGCATGCAAGCGATGGCAGATCGTTTCGGCGGGCAAGTTCATGCCAGTGATATTCATGAGTTTGGTGCAGCGACCATCGAAGTAAATGGTCACTCGCAGCTGACTGACGGTATCGAAGATAGCAAGACTGACGGCGCGGCTGCCAAGCTAAACGTTTGGATGAGTCATGGCGATAAAGTCGTTGAAGCGCCCAAAGGCTTCGAGATTATCGCTAGTACGCCAAGCTGTCCGATTGCGATAATGGCGGATGATGATAAGC
>CAJXUF010000143.1 GCA_913061175.1 uncultured Psychrobacter sp. | reverse complement strand
ACGAGATAGGAGTCCGTCTCGTGGGCTCGGAGATGTGTATAAGAGACAGGATCTGCAAAAATACAAGGAATGGAAGCAGGAACAATCAGCTACTAAGGATAAGTTAGAAGCTAACAACGACACTAGTAAGACTGATAACGATAAAAATAGTCCTGATGAGAAAGATAGCGACGAGACTGGTACTAACCTTAAGAAAGCCTCATAAATATTAATACTTTCAGCTATTAAAAAACTGCACTATCGAAAAAGCCACGACCTTGAATTAATATTTCGGTCGTGGCTTTTGTTATTTTTAACTCATTCAATACTATATTTTAATCAGGCACTTCATAATTAGCTTTTTCTGGATTAAGACCAAACGAGTAAACGAAGGTCGCAACGAGGCTATTGACAATAATGAAAGGCAAATCAATCGCAGCATGACCAAGCGCATAGCGACCAAGCAGCCAAGAGACGATCAACATGATAATAAAAAATGCACCCAAATATGCCAAAATTGCAGGGTGTTTTAAATTATAAGGCTGCTCAGGCGTTGGTTGTTTGTCTAATACATATGTCCTTACCGCCCAACCAGCTGCATAAGAAAACCCGCCTAACACCACGTAACTGAAAAAATTCATATTGCTTAACTCTAATGGTATGACTGTTTATAACAAAATACTGTCTATGCAAATATCATCGACTAACAATGATATTTATCTAAAGGCTATTATCAACGCTTACTTAAATACTTTCATCAACATTATCGATAACAAGATTAGCATGTGGATTGGCTAAAATATCAGTATTCACCTCATCACATTCCACGCGATAGATCGTGTTGGCACCTCGGTAGATATACGACAAGTATTCACTGTCTAAGAGCGGATCAATATTTGCATAGGCTGGTTTGACGTGCGCCAGTACAAGCACTCGATCAGGACGACCAATAACCGCATCGACATTATCTGGATCGATAGAGAAAAACTGCGGTATGTCACTATTGTCTATTATTTCTAACGGCTCTGGACTATCCCAGACGCGCTTAGCAGTGACGGGCTCTTTCATCTGCATCACCCAAGTGTCATTTTGCTGGCTGACCTTTATCTGAGCAGGCTCATCTTGACTCACCGTATAACAACCTTCAAAGACAGACAGATCTGCTGCAACTTCGGTATCTGCTTGAGGGCTAGTATCATTACAAGCACTTAGAAAAATCGCGCTGCTGGCAGTCACACTGAGCATCAGATAGGTCAGTCTCTTATTAAATAAATTCGAGCGTAAGGACATAATGGGGTTATCCTGCAATCATGCATTAAAAACTTTTATTAAGTGTACTATTGTCAAAAAACCATCAAATATCAGATACAAAAAATGCGCTTGGGCATTTTTGTAGCAAAGACAGCTCTGTCATTAAAAAATCAGTGGCTTTCAGCGAGCTTCGCTATTTTAACAGAAAACCAAGACGTTACTATTATGTTATAAGTTACCGTAACGGTTTTCTGACTTTGTGCGTCACGACTGCCCATATTTATGATAGATTTGCTATACTCACAACGTCATCATCATCGTTCGAATAACGTAAACGAGATGCTCTAGTACTACCCTATGCTTACCACTTATCAGGTCCATACTCTTTTATGTCAGACAACCGTAATTCAATGCCAAACACTCATAAAGACAACGCGATTGATCCATTAGCTGCTAAAACAAACACCACTGTGGCCTATACTGATGGTGCTTGCAAAGGTAATCCTGGCGCTGGCGGCTGGGGCGCACACCTGATATTTAGTGATGGCAGCACGCAAGATTTATACGGCGGCGACAAAGAAACTACCAATAACCGTATGGAGCTAATGGGTGCGATACAAGCCCTGACGCATAGCCCGCATGAGCATACTCTTGAGATTTGGACTGACTCCAGTTATGTCAAAAAAGGCATCACTGAATGGATTGAGGGTTGGAAGAAAAAGGGCTGGAAAACTGCCAGTAAGAAGCCAGTCGCCAATCAAGACCTATGGCAACAATTGGATAAGCTCTGCCAACAGCGTGATGTTAGCTGGCATTGGGTCAAGGGTCACGCTGGACATGCTGGTAATGAAAAAGCAGACGAGCTGGCAAACCTAGGTGTCACCTCAAACAGCGGTCATTCAGCTACAGTCAGTGAAGCAGATACGGCTAAAAAAAAAGACCCAATAGCAACTGATATTGTTACTAATACTGACACTAATACTGATACCTTGCAAAAATCATCTAGCGCTGACTGGCTAAGTTTTGATCCATTGGGTCTAGATATGATGGACGATGAGTTTGATGAAGAGCTCTTAGAAAATGAGCCGCTAAGAGAAGATGGTCAGAGTACAGCTAACACCCTTAAGATGAACGAAGACATTGCTGTAGAATCTCACAGCCATCAAGATAATACATACAACCCGACGAGTACCAAAGCTATGCCAGACATTCAAACGCACCTAGATGATACCGTCGACAATAATATGTTGCCAAGTGTAGAATATAATGCCCCTAAGTTCGATGGGGATACTAGCCGTGCCAACCCATATTTCAAGCCGCTACTACCAAAGCCGATACACCGCCATGAAGCAGATCGTCAGCTTATCATGGATACAGAAACCACAGGGCTTGATGCTCTGAAAGGCGATCGTATTATCGAGGTCGGTATTGTGGAGCTGGTCGGACGTAAGTTTACTGGTGAAAAGCTGCACGTTTATATCAATCCGCAGCGCGGTATGGATGATGAAGTCATTCGTATTCATGGTATCTCTGAAGCATTTTTGACTGACAAGCCGACCTTTGATCAAGTGGCTCAGTCTTTGTATAACTTTATGGACGGCGCTGAAATTATCGCTCATAACGCTACTTTTGATATGAACTTCTTAAATATGGAGTTTGCGAAAGTTGGTCTGAATGATTTTGCTAATCGAGTGCAAGTAACCGATTCACTGGCGATGGCCAAGCAGCAGTATCCTGGGCAAAAAAACACGCTAGATGCCCTCGTGCGTCGCCTAAATGTTGGTAAGCAAGACCGTACTTTTCACGGGGCATTACTTGACTCAGAGATTTTAGCTGAAGTTTATTTGGCGATGACTGGTGGGCAGGTCACGCTTGCCATCGAAGAGGATACAGATACCGATGGCGGACAAACCGCTCATGCAAGTTTCGCCAATTTAGCGAATTTATTGCTGGCATCAAAGGCGGATGAAACTGCGGACCAAAGCTGGTATGCCGCTTTGGCAGAAGATTATCCTGCCCTAAAAGCTAGCATGTAATTGTTGTTCGAATTTTTATTGAACCGACATTTGTATAATTTAGTCTTGATTATTATGATAGAAAGCGTTAAAACATCACTAACCAATATTTTCTAAATCAAATTTACAATATTGCTATCCTCATCAGTACATTATGGAAAAATACTTATGGACCAGTCTGCGCAAATGAAGTTAACCGCCCCAACACTTAGTGTTACTGATTTTAACCTACCATCACTTCATTTATTGCATGATGAGGTTATAGCAACGCTTAAAGATACCGAGATTCATTTGAGTGAGTTCAACGATGATAGTAGTCAGGCTCCTTTGTTGTCAGACTCTATCGAAGTGCTAAAGCAGCTGTCTTGTATTTTCAAACTAATTTCTTTGGTCGGTGCAGAGGCTCTGAATAATGCCATTGTTGGTGGTTTACAGAGACTGTATGACAATGGTGATAATAATGATACTGATTTGATCATGGATCTATCAGAAGCCATCATGACCTTGGATCGTTATGTCGAGTTTGTCCTCTTGACTGAATCGGTAGAGCCTACTCTACTCATACCTGTAATCAACAAGCTTAATGCGCATAGTCAAGAAGCTCCTATTACGGCAGACTATTTTTCTGCATTTGGTAGCAGTAGTGTCATCATCGCCAACCCTGAACAAAACTTTGAATCTCTAAGCACGCTTAATCTAGACACAGAGCTGCTGACCAACGCGTATCGTAGTGGCCTTGCGGTTGCATTACTCAATCAAGATGGCAACATTGACTCCGCGAATCAACAAAAACTTGATGCTATGAGTGCAGCCTGTGCATTAATCGCTGCAAATACTGATAGCTTATTTTGGCAAGCGGCGACTGCTGCCGTGACTGATATCGCAGCAGTATTACCATTAAACCTAAGTCAAAAGCACACACTTATCTATTTAGAGCAGCAATTTCAAAGCTATTTACCAGTAATGGATACCCGCTTTGCAGATTTAGTAAGCTTTGCCTGTCAACGTGATAACGAGCAAGCTCAGCAATTACGTGAACAGTATGCAAATAACCATTTAGAAGGTGCTCAGCTAGAACAAATGAAGCGCTTTTTATTCGGTCCTAACCGCGAACTTACCGATACGTTAAACACAATTATTCAAAATCAGATCAACAATATTAAAGAACACGTCGATAGCTATGCACGTGGCGATTCAATCAATCCTATTGATATGCAGACAGCACAGATTATTAAAGAGCTGACCGAACTGAGTTCGGCATTACGTTTGTTAGGTCTGTCCAACGCAGCCAATAGTCTTAGCGAAGCAGCAGAAGCTGTTGGTCATTGGCAAGCGCCTTCTCCTGAAGACTTCGATCATTTGTTATTAGCGTTAATGCACGCAGAGAACGCCACCATTGCTATGGCAGAGATGCATACACCAGGGGCAATCTATCTACCACTGAATAATCCGCATATCTCATTGCATCAGCTTAATACCGCCAATGATACCTTGATACAAGAAAGCCGAACTGCTATTGCTAGTGCCGAGCAAGCCATCAATGATTATTTGGCGGAGCCTGAGCGCGACATGCTCAATATCCAAAATATTCCTGGGATGATGCGTCAAGTAGCAGGCGCAGTACGTTTCTTACAGTTGGCCACACCTGCCAGCATGCTGAGTCAGCTAGCCAACTACATTGAAAAGCGTATCGAAGGCGGACGACGTATCGAAGACAGTACATTAGCCTGCATCGCTGATGTTATCATGGCAGTCGATCATCACTTAGATGGTTTTGAGAATAATCGCCCTGTTAGCAAGCAAGCACTTGATGTGGGGCAGCAAAGCTTAAGCCACCTACTTGCTGCTTAACTTTTCTCATTGTTATGTCATGATCATCACCTCTTAACCATGGCATCTCATTTACGTATAGATAGTTCAAGATAATGTATGTACAAGTCAGGCATGTGAAAGCACTACAGTCATTAAGTGAACTAGCCTGGTCATTCGGCTGAACCAGCCTGACAATATATATGGATATCTGGGTATCCGGTTACATAGAATTATTGATATTTTACTCTAAGACAGTCTGTGTCTACGTCGATGCGGACTTACTTTATAATGTTTGGAATTTTATATGGCCCATGCTTTTGTATTAAGTGATGACAGTATCTTATGCCGTCAAATGCCAGATGGTTGGTGGCCTTTGCAAGTTCAGCTATCGCCCGATAGTAATGACTTAAGCGAGCAAGCTTATCAGGTTGGTCACGTAACGCTGCACGAGAGCCTAGCACCAAATCATTGGTTATCAGACGATAGCACTGGCAACGATGCAGATGATATGGTTGACGCCAATATGGCTCATAGCTTTACCGCTCAAGCGACGAGCGCCATGACTTATGACTATGCAGTTGCTCATAACGTGACGCTACCAATTATTGCTGAAAGTAGTGGTAACACTTTTGTTCCTTATCGAAAACTGATGACTCATTTGCCAGTCGCTTTGTCAGATCAGATTAGCCAAGCAATACAACTATTAAGCTGGCAAGCAGATACGCAGTTTTGTAGTCGCTGTGCTAGCCCTACCGTACATGCTAGCCAAGGCGAACGTGCCATGGTTTGTCCAGTATGTCGATTGCGCCAATACCCTCGCGTACAACCGTGCGTCATCACTGCTATTACTCGGCCAAATCCAGTGACAGGTGAGATGCAAATCTTATTGGCTCACCATCATCGTCATGGACAGCAAAATTTGCCGCCAATGTATGGTTTGATCGCAGGGTTTGTAGAAGTTGGAGAGAGTCTGGAGCATGCCGTAGTACGTGAAGTCGCAGAAGAGGTCAATATCAGCGTGTCAGATATCCGCTATGTGAGCAGTCAGCCATGGCCATTTCCCTCTAACTTAATGCTTGGTTTTCGTGCATCGTATGCCAGTGGTGATATTATCTTGCAAGAAGATGAGCTAGCACATGCTGATTTCTTTGATCTCTCAAACCTACCCAGAATTCCGCCAAAGGGTAGTATCGCTCGCGATTTGATTGACCAAGTGGCTAAAGAACAAAATATAGATTTATAATCAGTCCTTATCTATAAATACCACATTACGCTATAGTATTGTATTTTCAATCTCATCTCTTTAAAATCGCTGCTCCTGTGACAAGCGTTTTACTTCGAACTTCATTTTTAGTAAGTAACACGCCAAAATGAGCAGTAACACGCTGACAGAGCCAGTGCTCTTATAGATACTGTTTTACAAAGACCGCTTTCTCAACCTTTTATCTCTATTTATACTAATACCAATTCTAACGACTGGTATTAAGGTCCTTAATTAAATGCAAAGTAGCACCAATATACGCTTAGTCAATCTACCTATCTTATTCGATGCATTACACATTGATACCTTGCCCGCTGACATACAGGCAAAAATTGCACGTGTGGATGCTTGTTTGCCACAGACGCAATGCGGACTATGTGAGCATCCAGATGGTTGCCTACCATATGCCGCTGCGATTGTATTAGATGGCGAGCCGTACAATAAATGTGTGCCTGGTGGTCAGCCTGTCACCGATGCGATTGCTCAGACTCTCAATCTAGATACTCCTAACACTACGCTTATGGCAGTGCCTTCACAGTGGCCAATAGATGCCACTTCCGAACGTCCGACCGAGGTTCGTGCGGTTATCCGTGAAGATGACTGTATCGGCTGCACCAAATGCATCCCTGCTTGTCCAGTCGATGCTATCGTTGGTACTGGCAAGCATATGCATACGATTTTCACAGATTTGTGCACGGGTTGCGAGCTATGTATCGCGCCCTGCCCTGTTGATTGCATTGACTTAGTTACGATTGAGCGAGAAATATCTGAGCCTGAGCGAATAGCAGAGCAAGAGGATTTAAGACAACGCTACCATACTCATTTGAAACGCGTCACAGAACAGCTTGCTGATACGAGTAATAGTAGACCTGTCGTTAGTATGGTAGAGGCTAAGCTCAATAATGCAGCAAGTCAGTCTCTAAATATCAGTGAGTCGCAAGCGAAAAACACCATTGCGGCTGCCAAGCTCCGTACCAAAATCAAAAAACTGGAAAAGCAGCTGAGTGTGCGTGCAAACGATAAGAAACAAGCAGAGCTCGAATCCTTACAAGCCGAGCTTGAGTCATTACAAGTAGAGCTATAGCTGATTACGCAGTGAATGCGTTAATAAATTGATACTTTAATCATTAACATGAATGCTAGCGCTAGCATATAATTTGGCACCATCATTCATCAAAATAATAGTCAAAATGCCATGAGTAAAACGGTCAAACATAAAACAGCTGACACACCGCCCTCTAGACGAATGCCCAATCGTGACGTGCGTCCATTCTTTGAAAAGCTAGCAGCGACAATTGATGAGCCTGTCACCGAGCTTAATTATGACAGTAATTTTGAGTTACTTATCGCGGTAATTTTGTCCGCACAAGCGACTGATATCAGTGTCAATATTGCTACCAAGCAATTATACCCTGTGGCCAATACACCTGAGGCAATACTGGCACTAGGCGAAGACGGTCTAAAATCCTATATCAAAAACATTGGTTTATATAATGCCAAAGCAAAAAACGTCATCAAAACCTGCCGTGATTTGATTGAGAAATTTGATAGCACTGTTCCTGATAACCGCAAAGACTTAGAATCACTGGCAGGTGTTGGTCGTAAAACTGCCAACGTCGTGTTGAATACGGCCTTTGGCCAGCCAACCATGGCTGTTGACACGCATATCTTTCGTGTTGGCAATCGTACTGGGCTTGCCACTGGGAAAACCGTACTTATCGTCGAAAAAAAGCTGGTCGAGCGCATCCCAGCAGACTTCATCGTAGACGCCCATCATTATCTTATCCTGTCTCTTATACACATCTCCGAGC
>CAJXUF010000142.1 GCA_913061175.1 uncultured Psychrobacter sp. | reverse complement strand
CTACACACTGCATATCGTCGGCAGCGTCAGATGTGTATAAGAGACAGCATCATAACCAAAGCACGTGCAAAGTTACTAGGATCGTTTGGTGCAGAGACACTCATGCCTTTGAATGCAGCGTCAAGACTGGTCTTTTTACCTGAGTAGATACCAAGCGGAGCCGTTGGTACTTGGAATGCTTCTACTAGATCAAGATTGTTTTCTTTTTTGAAATTATCAAGATAAGGCTTGTGCTGGAAGATGTTGATATCCAAATCGCCTTCAGCCAATGCAAGGTTAGGACGGACATAGTCAGTAAAAGCAATCAACTCAACTTCATAACCTTGAGCTTCAAGCGTGCTCTTTACTTGGTTACGAACCATATCAGCAAAATCGCCTTCAGTCGTACCGATAACGATTTTGGTATGGTCAGGATCGATATCGCTAGCGGCAGTTTCTGCAGTGGTACCTTCGGTTACTGGCTCTTTAGTCGCTTCTGGCGCTGATGAATTGCTGCAACCAACTAAGACTAGACCTGATACACCAACAGCGGCAAATGCGGTAGCTAACTGACGGCTGATATCTGTTAATTTCATAATATGTCCTTAATAATGAATGGGGTTGAGTAAAACGTTTATCGTCTGAACATTAAAAAAGCAACATTATAAATAGTAATGCTGCTTTTGTTGTAAGAGCTGAGATAAGGGTTGAGTGTTGCCAAAAATAAACCTAGTCGCTCGTAAAGTCAAGTATTCTCTAAAGCGGTTTAACGTTTGTCTAAACGATTGGCGAGCCAGTTACCAGAGGCTTGAATCGAGACGACCATGATTGATAATACAATCACGATAAAAATCATTACCTCGGTTTGATAGCGATAATAGCCGTAACGAATGGCTAGATCACCCAAACCGCCACCACCAATCATACCAGCGGCTGCTGAATAAGAGAGCAAGCTGATACAAAGAATAGTGACTGACAATACTAAACCTGAGCGTGCTTCATTAAGTAATACTTTAATAATGGTAAAAGGTCGTGCACCCATTGATTCAGTGGCTTCGATAATACCGCGCGGCACTTCGCGTAAATTTTGCTCGACCAAACGCGCAAAATAAAACGAACCAGCGATAGCAAGTACCAGTGATGCAGCGATCGGTCCGATACCCGTACCAACGATGGCCTTGGTAAACGGACTCATCGCAATCATCAAAATCACGAAAGGGAAGGCACGCATAAAATTGGTAATACCGCCAAGCACACCGTACAACGTCTTGTTTTGCAAAAACTGTCGATCACTAGACAAAAACAAGAATACGCCAAACAGTCCACCGATGACGATTGCGACTGTGGTCGAAATACCGAGCATCACAAACGTATCAATAAACGCGCTCACGATCTCTTTGCGTAACACAAGTAGCTTGTCTATAGAGGCGGATAATTCAGTACCAGTTAACATATCTATTTCTCCTGCCTCATTAGTCCTCGACGACTAGGCCTTTGCCAATCGGGGTGGTTGCTTGAATCAGACCATCTTGCACATCCGCAACTTCTAATAGTTGTCCTTGATGCAATAACGCTGCGCGATCACAAAGTCTACGAATAACACTCATCTCATGGGTCACGATGACGATAGTCACGCCAAGTTGCTCATTGATATCGCGCAGACAAGTCAGCAAACTACGGGTCGTTGCAGGGTCAAGCGCACTGGTTGGCTCATCGGCCAACAATACTTTTGGACTAGGGGCAATCGCGCGAGCAATACCCACACGCTGTTTTTGTCCACCTGATAGCTGCGCAGGATAGTGACCAGCACGATCAGTCAGATCAACAATCGCAAGACAATCCATGACGCGTTTATGAATGTCGCGACTTGGATAACCCGAGATTTTTAAGTTAAATGCCACGTTGTCAAAAACAGTTTGATTAGACATCAGATTAAACTGCTGAAAAATCATACCGATATTATGACGGGCAATACGCAGCTCACTGGCAGACAGCGTGGTTAGGTCAGTACCGTCTATCACGACTTGACCTGAATCTGGACGTTCAAGCATGTTGATTAGGCGCAATAAGGTAGATTTACCTGCACCTGAATAACCCATTAGACCAAAGATTTCGCCTTGTTTGATAGTCAGAGATGTCGGCTCAACAGCGGTAAACCAATGTGGCTTGCCGTCTTTGTCTTTGATTGATCGGTCGCTTAAAAAACTTTTGGTCACATCGTTTAAGACAATCATGTCATTCATGGAGGGCTCAAAATTTAATAAATTTTTTAATGGTTAAAAACGCGTCATCAGGCCTCTTTCAATATGTAAGAAGCTCGTCAAAACGACAATAGTCAATAACCGTATAATAAGGGGCGGTAATATAGCATATTATCAGGCACTTTGGATATGCACATACGTGTCCGGCTTATGATTAATAGCTATTAAGAATAAGCAGTTAAAACGGCAAGTATGAAGGTGACAGCGTGATAGCTATCTATATAATGATTGGGATTGATTACTCGTGATAGTTGTAATGAGGATCGTGATGAATGGGGATGGTCACCAAAAATCTAGTATGACCATTTAGCGTATCTGTAATAATACGTCCTTGATGGGCGGTGACGATTTGTGAGACTAACGATAACCCTAATCCAGAGCCTTTGTTTTTCTGCTGCAAACGTACAAATGGGCTAAAGACTTCTTCTCGCTTACCTTCAGGGATACCAGTGCCTTCGTCGATTACAGCCAGTACAGCATATTTTGGCAAAGGACGTTCGGGCTCAGTTTTGGCTTTTTTCATATGCTTGGCAAATAAGCCTTCTTTACGCACGACTGCGCCTGAGTTCTCATTGTTTGAACTGTTAGATTTGGCATCATCTTTCGTATTATTTGAGTCGTTATTTTTAGTAGCGGTATCAGTAATAGATTTATCTGATTTTTGAGCACCATTATTAACAAGAGTGCCAGCATTCGCGCTTTCTACGTTGCTTATAAAGTTTGTGGGTGCTACTTCAGTCATGTCAGTATTACTAAGACTGTCAGCATCGCTAGCAGGTTCAGTAGAATCTGGAACAGCTTTCCAAATAACTTTCTTAATTCTGTCGGTCAACTCACTGGTAAAGCTGTAATAGTCAGCAAGTAGTGATGATTCGCCAGTAGTAGGTTGGGGTTTGCTAGCACTGTCTATCAAGCTTGCATCTGAAAGGCCTTTATCAAGGCTGGCATCATCATTGCTCTCATTGCTCTCATTGCTCTCATTGCTCTCGTAGTGAGCAGCTATATCTTCACCGTTTTTATAGATAGTCGGCGTTGGTAGCTCTGCTATTGAGTCAGTCGTTTCTGATTTATTTTTATCAACCGAACTAGTAGCTTCATGCTTAGAAGCTTGGTGCTCAACTACTTTGGCATCAGCGTTTTCTTCATAATCGTCAAAGTCTAAACTGTTGTAATCGACAAAGCTGCTGCATAGCACTGTTTGTAATAGATAGTCAGGTACAGTTCCGGCTTCTTCTATGCTCTGAACACCGTATAGCAATACCGTAACAGGTGGCTTGCCATGTAGCATAGCGTTGGTAAGTAAATTACGAATCAAATGAGTCAACATTGATGATTGACCATCTATCACGATGTGCTCACCAATTAGCGTGGCTTCAGGATAGTGCTGACGTTCTTGATTTACCAAATCGTATAAATCTAAGTTTTCAACTTGTTGTAAGGCATGTCCCGCATCCAAACGACTAACCAGTAATATGCTTTCTACTAAGTCATTAAGACCTGATAAATCTCTATTGATCGCTTGTGCCCGTTTATCGAACTTTGCTTTGGTATCAGTTGGTAGTGCACCAGCCAACATATCCATCATTTCAATCTGTAGACGGATACGCGTAATCGGTGTGCGTAGCTCATGAGAAGCATGTGCTAGTAGCAAGTTATTGGCATCAATTAAGTGTTCAATTTTTTGTGCTGCTTGGTTGAATCCGCGTGCTAATGCAGCGATTTCATCATTACCACGTGCATTCACTCGGACAGTAAAATCACCATCACCCAATTGAGTCATTTGCTGGCTTAACTGGTCAATACGCCATGTCATCGTCCGTGCAATCAACCATAATACACCTGCCATAATAAGTAGCAGTAGTAGCGTACCAGTGAACAAGTTCAAGGCTGCAGAAAGGACAGGTTTTTTAGGCGTGAGACGTGATTCATACAGTAGGGTATAACCTGTACTGCTATACACTTGAGCTTGCTTGGTAGGTGATGTATCTGCAAGTGATGGAAAAACACGTGAGAATAAAGACGGAGTAGGGGGAAGTTCTAGGGGTAGGTCGCTATTGTCAGTTTGCATAAGCAGTCGACCTTCGCTGTCATACAATCCCATTTTTGCTTGCAGTGATTCATCAAAAATATCGAAGCTTTTCTTAACGACCGCCAGCATAAAACGAGACTGCAAACGATTGTCTTTGCTGATAGAAATATTCAATTCGTGCAAGAAGGGATCGATTTGCCCCAAGATCTGCGTGGCTAATATCTCTGAGCGAATACCAGCGTCTTTGTCATGAACAAGTTGGGTCAACAGCACCATTGCTACAGCAAATAACGTAAGTGCCAGCATAACGCTGGCAAATAGTTTGGCAAATACGGAACGAAAACCCAATTGCTGCATTAAACGATCTCTATTATTAAACGCTTGTACCGACTCATGATATAGAGTTTACACCATGAGTCAGCTAATTAGGCATCCTTTACAATCAAACCTGATCAGTGGCAAATTGATAGCCGACGCCGCGTACAGTAATAATACGCTTTGGCTGGCGTGGATTGTCTTCGATTAAAGCACGTAGACGCGAAATATGTACATCAATCGCACGGTCAATATTGTCTGAGCTGTCATCATTTGGCATCGCTTGCCAGAGCTGCTCACGATTCAACACCTTACCAGAATGAGTGGCAAAGTAGTGTAACAACTGAAACTGATGCGTGGTTAGACGTACCGGTTGGTCATCGATAGTGACTTCATGACTATCAGGGAACACACTCAAACGGCCAAAGGTTAAGCTGTCTGATTGGCTATCGGCTTGATTTGGTTGTTCATGACGACGAATAACCGCACGGATACGAGCTAAAAGCTCACGTGGCTCAAAAGGCTTGGCGATATAATCGTCAGCACCCATCTCTAGCCCCAACACGCGATCGGTTGTGTCGCCTTTTGCGGTCAGCATAATAATAGGTACTTTATTAGTCATGTTGTTCTTGTTGCCACGAATCTTTTGACATACTTGCATACCGTCCATATCAGGCAGCATAAGATCCAATACAACCAAGTCAATATCGCGCTCTTTGGTGTCTAATAAGTCGAGACCTTCTTGACCAAGACCAGCATGATGCACATCATAATAGTTCATGGTCAAATAATCGCTGATCAGCTCAGCCAAATCTGGATCGTCTTCAATCAATAAAATCTGCTTACTCATGGGGTGTCCTCTAATTGTTATTGTGATTTATAAAAAGTATAACGTTCTCGGTAATGATTAGCTGTTAGTAATGATAAATAGTTAAACTATTAAGCCTCTACGTTTTCAAATATACAGAATAGCGCATAATTACATGTGAGTCGTATTTTAATACTCGGATAATGCTATATATGGTAGGGCTATATTGCCTAATTATGCTGTTACAAAACAAGAGAAGCTTTGTTAATGTTTCTACCAAATGTAACTGTCAGCATAAGCTATTATGACACAATGACTTTTTTACCTTTAGAATCAACAGGTAAGTCAGCCAAACAAATCAAGCTATCATTGCTCACACCTGCTATCAAATACTGCTGCGTAGTAGGATCATATTCAACTACCTCAATAGGTTGGCGCGTTAAACGCTGATCTTGTCCGATTATCCAAACATTTGCAGTCAATGGTTGTAGCGGCATATAAGGAGGAGTTTGCAACTCTGTTAGGTCTACATCATGTAGCGCGCGCTTAGGTACGATAGTGCCTACATCTATTTGACCATAATTGACGCGCCCTGTAACTTTCATATTTGGTAATAACTTATCGCGACTGACCTCGTTGTCGATGACATTAACATAGACCAAGAGCTTTTTGGGTTGACTGGTCGATACCAGTTTGCTGACCTGTCCCGTAAACTTGTCTGAGATACCTTCGGCGGTAAAATTGACCGTTTGGCCAACTGAGAGCTGTGGTTTTGCTTGTATAGGCAGGGTAGCCATAAAGTGCAGCTTGGTTTCGTCACTGATCTGTAGTAGAGGTGCGCGCTCCGCTAGCTGTTGTCCTGCATTAGCAGCCAAGCTTTCTACTCGCCCCGAAAAGCTGGCATGAATGGTAATCGAATTATACGGTGCACCTTGTTTAGCAGTATTAACGTCTGCACCCTGATTAGTAGAGGTATTGCTATCAGTATCTATCGCAGAGTTTGCTTCTAGCGTTTTATCATTATTAGGTTTTCTTACAACAGCGATATCTGTGTCTGGCACAGCTTGTGTGGAATTAGCATCAGAGTTTTGCGTATTTTCTGGAGTGTTCTGATTAGCATCCTCTGATTCTGAATTACCTTGTTCAGGCTGCTTTAAATCTTCATTTTTGCTAGCCGTGCCCACACGCCTAAATACGAGCAATGGCGTGCCTTTTTCTACCCATTGACCTTCACTAACCAGTGTCTTTTCTATACGAATGGGATGTACTGCAACAAATGTGGTCTGCTTGATAGGTTCGATATTACCTTGTAATCCGAGACTCGGCTGATACCTTGAAGGTTTGATACTCAAGATATGTTCAGGCGTCATGGTGACACTGTCGCTTGTGATGATAAGTGGCGTGTCAGCAGTCTTTTCTTCAGTATCAGTAACGGCTGATTCGTTTATAGGTGACGGCTGACAAGCAGCGATAAATAGTACGCTGAATAAATAGAGGCTTTTTTTTAAATATCTAGAAGCTGTCATAGCAGTCACCATTGTAATCGTCATATCATTATATAGTGAATTGCAATGTGGTGGAACGACTGTAAGATATTTACTAAACTTAAGAAAGCTGATGATCCAAACACTAGGCAGAGTTGCAGTTACACCTTCGATATACAAGAATAGCTATTTGTGATACTAACGAGTTCGAACATAATTTTACTAATCACTGGCAAAGTGAAAGTAACTGTGCTAAAACAAACACTATAGAATATCTTGATACATTTTTATTACAAATGAAAATTATCCTGCAATGTTTTCATCGTTTATATATAATGCAGAAATATCATATAGTTGTTTGTCTCGTTAATTGAACCTTTTATCTTTAACGAAGGTTGTTTTGAAAGTACTTTGTATATGCTTAACGTCAATGTTATTTCACTTGAGGTTTATGAATGTAGAGTATTATGTCCAAAACTATAAGCTCAAAATCTGATTTTCTGAGCTTACAAATAATAAAGTGCGTATAGTAGCTCATGTTTACACTGTGCTTAGTAGGCAGATACTAAAAGGAAATACTCGCTGTTATAGTGAATTTTGATGTAAATCCAATCACTCATATTTGTCTAATAATATGTGATATAGCAGTTTAGGATAGTTATTTAAAATTTATATTAGTAGATAGCGTTACGAATAAATAGCCGTTTATAGGACAATGAGAATGGAAAATAATTTTGATGGTTTGAAAGTAATGGTGATTGATGATTCAAAAACCATCCGCCGTACTGCAGAAACCTTATTACAAAAAGCGGGCTGTGAAGTAGTAACCGCTATAGATGGTTTCGATGCATTAGCAAAGATTGTAGATAACAATCCAGATATCATTTTTGTTGACATCATGATGCCACGTTTAGATGGTTATCAGACTTGTGCATTAATAAAAAACAACCCTGATTACGCAAATAAGCCAGTGATTATGCTTTCATCCAAAGATGGATTGTTTGACAAAGCACGTGGCCGTATTGTTGGCTCTGATGAATACTTAACTAAGCCGTTCAGCAAAGATGAGCTTTTTGATGCCATTAATCAATACCGCTAATCGATTAAATATAGACTTAAATATGTTGGTTGTTATTATTGACATAGATTGCTCAATACTGAGGAATCATGATTAAGAAATTGCTAACAATAAAATTTTAGGTAATCGTTTTAATCGTTTTAATTGAACAATATATCCTCTGTCTCTTATACACATCTGACGCTGCCGACGATATGCAGTGTGTAGAT
>CAJXUF010000141.1 GCA_913061175.1 uncultured Psychrobacter sp. | reverse complement strand
CGAGATAGGAGTCCGTCTCGTGGGCTCGGAGATGTGTATAAGAGACAGGGCTTAGTGAAAATCCGTCTCGATAAATGGCTATGGGCAGCTAGGTTTTATCGTACACGCACCCTTGCCAAACAAGCGATTGAAAGTGGACGCGTACACTATGCCGGTAGCCGGGTAAAAACCAGTAAAGAGATTTCAGTCGGAGATGAGCTAACCATTCGTCAAGGCTCAGCGACCGCTATGACTGAAAAGACTGTCGTTGTTGAGGCGCTATCTGCACAGCGTGGCAATGCGACTGCCGCTGAGGTACTATATTCAGAGACAAAAGAGAGCGAGACGCGCCGTGCTTACTATGCCGAACAGCGCAAACTGGCCAACCTTGCTCGTCCTGACAACAAGCCCAACAAAAAAGAACGCCGCGATCTACAACGTTTTAAAAGTAATCAAGATTAAAACCGTTTCACTATCTTACCTTTTGGCCATGCATCATATGGCCAAAGCTTCATTGTTAAATGACGCTATTGTTTAGTCTCTATCCTTGCCATTGCAAGCATTAAGCGTTACGCTAGCAGCTGATTCAATCGATTGCATGCTAATAAAAGCCGCATTAACAATGCTGGTCTCTTATAGCATGTTTTTTTTGTTATAGAAGGTCATATTATGCTGATGAAAGCCTGTACTCCCTCGTCTGTATTATTGGTATGTTTAGGAAATATCTGCCGCTCCCCTACTGCTGAAGAAGTTTTCCGTCAGCAAGCAGCGATTGCTGGACTATCCATAAAAGTAGACTCAGCAGGCACCAGTGATTGGCACGTTGGCAGTGCGCCTGATGCTCGCTCGCAACGTCATGCTAAGTCACACGGCTATAAAATTAATAAGCTGGTCGCTCGTCAAGTCAGTACCAGTGATTTTCATGATTTTGATTTAATCTTAGCCATGGATTCACAGAATCTAGCTGATCTACAAGCGATCAAAGACAGCATTGCAGAGTCAGAAGATAATTTAGCAACACTAGCGCTGTTCAGTGAAGAAGACCCTACCTATTGCGGTAGCGATGTGCCAGATCCCTATAAGGGCGATAACGATGATTTCGAAGAAGTGATCGAGCGTATCGAATCAAGCGCCCAAGCTTGGATAGAAAGCTGGAAAGCCTGCTAGCCATATCGTCTATATTTCTGCTACTCTTGCATCCGGTATCCTCTATAATATAGTTAATCCTCTATAATATAGTTAATCCTCTATAATATAGTTAATCCTCTATAAAAGAGCTACAGCGTTAACCTCGCTTGAAGTATCACAGTTACGTTTGCACTCAGTTGCCTTGTATCTCTTTTAAATTGAAACAACTATAGCTACCTTATCATTTATTATCATTTTGCCACATAGGCTATGTTATGACACAAGCTTCACGCCTTGACCACAGTACTCAGTCTACCATCAGCTCTGATGTTTCGAATGTTTCAGCGACTGCCATAGTCAATGATTCAATCGACTTATCACATGACAACACTATGGCGTTAGCCTGTATTGCTGATTCTGTCGTGACATTAGAGAATGAGGCGCAGCTTGATGATTTTATGGCAGCTTATGTAAAGGATACAGCAGGCAAGCTACCCCTGTTTGTACTGTCTGGCGGTAGTAATGTTTTATTGCCTGCCGCGTTAAAAGCCATAGTATTGCAGCCAAAGATGCGTGGTATTCATCTGACCAATCAAGCCGACGATTATGTTGATATCGAAGTAATGGCTGGCGAGAACTGGCATGATTTGGTCGTACATACGGTCAATCAAGGTTGGTATGGGTTAGAAAACCTTGCACTAATACCGGGTCTGACGGGCGCAGCACCCATACAAAATATCGGTGCATACGGCGTACAATTAGAAGACCGCTTACAGTATGTACGCGCCTATCATTTGCCGACACGAACTTGGCATCATCTATCAGCTGCTGATTGCCAGTTTGGCTATCGTGACAGTATCTTTAAACGCACACCAAACACATGGCTTATTAGTCGTGTAGGTTTCAGATTACATACTGATCCCACCAATATTTTAGCCAGTTATGGTGATGTACAGACTGTGGCGCAGGGCTATGCTGAACAACAAGGGCGCGAGCAAGCAATGCCTGCTGACGTTATGCAAGCCATTATAGATATTAGACAACAAAAACTGCCAAACCCAAAACAGCTACCTAATTGTGGCAGTTTTTTTCAAAACCCTATTATCGCTCAGGAGCAATTCACAGCGCTGCAAGCAACTTATCCAGCTATCGTTGGTTACGCGATGCCTGATGCAATGGTAAAGGTGGCTGCAGGCTGGCTCATTGAGCAAGCAGGATTAAAAGGCGGTGGCATTGCACCTATTTTTACGCATAAGCAGCAAGCACTAGTATTGACTAACCATACGCCTCAGCAAGCTACGCAAGAGGATGTAGCCATAGCGCAGAAACATATCGCTGCTACTGTCTATGAGAAATTTGCCATTCAATTGTCACGTGAGCCAGTCTGGGTAAATACTGATGGCTCAATTGGATATGCTGAGCATGTGGCCTAAAAAATCATGGTCTAAGCGGCTATTATCTAAACGATTATGGCGATATTACTTGCGGTTTTCTGAACGCATGGTGACACTATTTCGCATTATCAATATTACTTTTATACTAGGCTCTACGTCTGTCATTTTAGTGATTATTAGCCTATTTACCCCGCTGTTTTCGCAAGCAATCGTTTATATCTTTTCTCTATTGCCGCTACCTGATATGCCTTCTGCTGCCATGAGCTCACCGCCTACCGCTTATGTAGTCCTAGGCGGCGGTCTGACCAATGACTACAACAACCAAATTATCCTAAATCGCTATAGTCTCAATCGCGCCCGTACCGCTGCAGGTGCTTATCATGACTTACCTCTACCGATCGTACTGAGTGGCGCCGAAGCTCCATGGCTCGGTCAATGGTTGATGGAACACGGTATCGACGGCCTGATAAGTGAAAATGCCAGCATGAATACGTGTGAAAATGCCCGTTTTACAGCCAAACGCATTCCGCTACGCCATGTATATCTGATTACTGATAGCTATCATATGGCACGTGCACGCAGACAGTTTGCCTTAAATGGTATCAATAGCACACCACTTCCTGCGCCACTGCCAGTTAGACGCGAATGGATGAAGCCTGCCCACAACTTAAGTCACTCACGGCGCGCTGTCTATGAAGTCGCTGCCTACCTGCGCGATGTGATACGCCCCCAGATGGATTGCCGCCATGCCAATGATGTGACTTCACAGCAGCTATTGACTCCAAGAGGCAATGCCGCAAAAAACTCTGACGAATAAACGTTAAAGATGTATACGATACTATTGAGAGACGCATTCTAAATGCTACCGATCATCCACTACATTTGTGATGGGTGTATAATAATAAGAGACACTGCTATTTAAGAGATTTGCCATGCTCAGTATATTTCTATTAATACCATTAAGTCTCATGCTGTTTGTAGTTGCTATTTGGGCAGTACGTTACGCGGTCAAGTCAAATCAATTCGAAGATCTGGACAATGCATCACAGCGTATTATATTGGATGACCGTCAAGAACGACGCCAAACCATGCAGGCTCATGAACGCTCAGCACCTACCCAGCAACAAGATGAAACAGCAGCAACTGTTGGAAATAACGATAATTCTGAGATAGATGAAAACTCAAAAATCTAATTTATCTACCTTATACATGCGTAATTTATTGGTGCCGTTTTATTAAATAATTCAGCACTAGCAAGTTCGCCTTTTACCATTCTTAGGAGACGCATTCATGACCATCGCTTTACTTGTGGCGGCATTACTAATGGGATTCTTTGGTTCACCGCATTGTTTAGGCATGTGTGGCGGTCTTGTGACCGCATTTGGTCTGTCTATGAAAGATGTCAGCCCTGCCAAGCGTCGCGCTTTGGTGGCCACTTACCATCTTGGGCGTTTAACGAGTTACGCATTATTGGGTTTAATCGCAGGGCTTATCGGTATTACTGTATTAAAGCCATTGATGATGGGTAATAGTACACCGCGTATTTTATTGGGATTGGTACTGGTATTCGTCGGTGTGACGATGCTTGGTGCGCCGTTTTTGACTAAGCTCGAACGTTTTGGTATGCGCTTTTGGCAGTATCTTAGCCCATTGCGTCAAAAGGTATTTCCACTCAATACTTTTCCGCGAGCATTAACAGCAGGGTTGCTTTGGGGCTTTTTGCCTTGTGGTTTGGTATATGGCGCTCTACTGATTGCGGTCGTTGCTCATAATCCACTAAGCGGTGCTGCGTTGATGTTTGTCTTTGGTCTAGGAACCATACCGATGTTGGTTGCGACGCATGAAACGGTCGGTTGGCTACGTGATAAGATTGGACGTTTTCGCCTAAGGCAGTTAAATGGTGCGGTTATGGTAATATCAGGTTTGGCAGTAGCGGTCGTGCCGATGGTCATGGCAAATATGCATGGCGGCCATGGTGAGATGAATCATGGTAGCCACACTGCTATGATGTCTGATATGGACTCTCACGACATGAGCCAGATGAATCATGATATGGATATGGCAGCAGACATGGATCATAACATGCAAAATATGGACGACCATATGGATCATAGTATGCATGACATGAGTGATGAATCAATGGACATGAATCACCATGAGCATACTGAGATGATGGAACACGCTCAATAAAGTTATCGGTAACAGATATTATTAACACTTCGCATATAGAAAAGCCCTCAATACCATGTTTGATATTAAGGGCTTTTGCTTGTTAAGTAGTGCTCAGTTTATAGCAATTATTCCTGCCATTGCTCAAGCGTAAACTTGGTTTCTAAATGCTTCTCTAATGCCGGTATATTAAAGGCATCATCCTCACTCACAAAGCTGATACTAATACCTGTCTGGCCTGCACGGCCCGTACGACCGATACGGTGTACATAATCATCTGGTTGGTCAGGCAAAGTAAAGTTGACCACATGACTGATATCATCGACATGGATACCGCGCCCTGCTACATCTGTCGCCACTAAAATAGAAGCGTGACCATCTTTGAAACGCTGTAAGTACTTCTCACGTTTTTGCTGAATGACATCGCCCGAGAGCATCACAATATTATGCGCTTGACGCAGTTTGTGATACAGACGCTTTACTTGGTCTTTACGATTGGCAAAGACGATGACCTTCTCTACTGCTTCATCACTGATAATACGCTGTAGGGCGTCTAGCTTTTGATCTTCTGTCAGCAAATAAAAATGCTGATCTACTAACTCGCTGGTCTTGTGTTCAGGCTCAATTTCAACAAACTGAGGCTCATGTAACCAACGATAGGCCAAATTCATAACATCTTGGTTAAAGGTTGCAGAAAACAACAAGCTTTGGCGATCGGTATTGGCAGGCATTCGACCAACTAGGCGCTTGATATCAGGAATGAACCCCATATCTAACATGCGATCGGCTTCATCAAGTACCAGTACCTCTACTCTATCTAGATACACCATGCCTTTATTAGCAAGATCAATTAGACGGCCAGGCGTCGCTACCAAGATATCAACGTATTGACGTTCAAGCTCGTGCTGCTGAGTTTCATAGTTAGTACCACCCATAATACAGACGCTATGTAGCGAGGTATATTTGGTTAATGCAATACAGTCATCAAATATTTGCTGAGCCAATTCGCGAGTTGGCGCCATGACCACAGCGCGCGGCTCACCAAGATAGCGCTCTTCGTCATTGGTAAATGGACGCTTAAGCAAGGCTTCCATAATAGTCAGTAGAAAAGTCGCTGTTTTCCCTGTGCCCGTTTGTGCTTGTCCGATAGCATCTTGATGTGCCAATGTATGCGGTAGTATCTTTGCTTGAATGGGCGTCAATTCAGTAAAGCCTAGATCACTTACTGCACGCAGGGTCGCTGTTGAAAGTGGCAAATCAGTAAACGTTGTAAAATTGCTCAAAAAAATATCCTTTTAAATGAATTGCTTGTATTTTATTAATTATAAATAGGCTCACAATGAACCTTTATAGTGTCAAATATAGCGTTTAAACCGTGAGCAGTAAGAGTAGCTTTATCAAGTCTGCAAACTACCACCAGACATATAGGCATAAAAAAAGCCAAGCCCAAATCCAATCCTACCAAATATGCTGCAGTTCACTCAACATAGGTAAGATAAGATGGGCTTGACTCAGTAGTATATCAGTAGTTTGTACAGACATTATAACTAAACCGCTTTAATGTCTGAGTAAATTACTCTTCTATCTTTCTGACTTCTTCAGCTTGCAGACCTTTGTCACCTTCTACTACGCTGAACTCAACTTTTTCGCCATCTTTTAGAGAACGATAGCCATCACCCTGAATCGCGCGGAAATGGACAAAAATATCTTCTCCGCTGTCACGTTGAATGAAACCAAAGCCTTTTGAGTCATTAAACCACTTAACGATACCTTGCTCACGAGCTGACATAATATTACTTCCTAAAAAAGTCCGCTTAGCCCTAGCTTCCTTTGCGACATTGCATATAAACAGGGTCTAAGATTATGAAATCAAAAATTAAGAGTATTACTACTCTACTTATCATCGTCTATGCAGTACTTTAATTACCTACATAATACTTCCATAACGAATTCGCCAAACGCCCTTATCGTCACGAAATTTGATGATAGCAACAAACTTGCAATATTTATTGCATAAAAAATATCATAGCACGGGTTTTTAGCAACATAAAGACTTTTAATATGCTTTTTGATATCTAAATAATTTTTTTAGACAAATTTTTATAACCTAGCTGGCAAGCTGTTATGATAAAGAGCAAAATGCGTTGAAGCCATTTTAGCTTGACGCCGCGCACCTTAGATTATTCTTATATTATAATAAATTATTAACACCGCTCAATAGTTACCGAGACCATTATGACCTCTTCTACTCCCTCAAAAACAGCCGAACAATCGACTAACGAAAATTCAAATCAAATACTGACTCATAAATTACTACTGGTAAACGGCGTAAATCTAAATTTATTAGGCAAGCGGGAACCGCACATTTATGGTCATACGACACTTGCCGATATAGAAAAGCAACTAGTTGAGCACGCCGCTCGCCATGATGTAGAGTTAATATGCATACAGTCCAACCATGAAGGTAAGCTAGTAGACGACATTCAGCATTATGGATTATTGGCGGATAAATCTGCTCAAGTCGATGCTATTATCATCAATCCGGCTGCCTTTACGCATACGTCAGTGGCTCTGCGCGATGCGCTATTGGCTACCCAAAAGCCATTTATAGAAGTACATTTATCCAATGTTCATGCCCGTGAGCCTTTCCGTCATCATTCATATTTAAGTGACGTTGCGGTCGGAGTCATTTGCGGCTTGGGACAATTAGGCTATCAAATGGCGCTTGATTACTGGTTGAGCACTATGTATGCAGTTGACACAAACAAATGATGTAGCGGCGCTTACTTTTTTATAAATAATTGCTCGCGTCTTCACACATTAGTCAAACAGTAATCTTGCAATTAAAATAATAGAATTACGACTGAGCAAACAACCCATTATACGGTGACATGAATGGCAAAATCGTCCGGAAAACGCTTTATGAAACTCGCTGGCATGACAGCGAGTATTGCTGGCAAAGCCGCTAAAAACTCATTTAAGCATCTCTCAAGTGACGAAGAAAAACGTCTGCAAGCTCGCTCAGATCTGATGCAAGACGTGGGCGTTCAAATTGCCGAGACGTTAGGTGAGATGAAAGGCGCAGTGATGAAGGTCGGACAGATTGCTTCACAATATAAGGATGTGTTCCCGCCTGAGGTTGCGTCAGCACTCGAAAAGCTACAGAAAGATGCGCCGCCAATGCCCTATGCGCAGATACAAGCTCAAGTTGAACGCGAGCTAAAAGCGCCTATCTTAGAATTATTCAGCGAGTTTGAAGAGACACCTTTTGCCGCAGCATCCATTGGACAAGTGCACAAAGCGACTTTGCCATCTGGTCAAAAAGTGGTGGTCAAAGTCCAGTATCCTGATGTCGATGAAAACTGCGATAGCGATCTCAAACAAGTACGTATGGCATTAAAAATCGCTGGCGTGCTTAATATGAGTAAGCAACTACAAGAGCAGCTTTTTAATGAGATTCGCCAGAGTCTGCATGATGAATTGGACTATGTCAAAGAAGCTCATAACTTACGAGTATTCGGCGCTTTTCATGCAGAAGATGAAGGCCTTATTATTC
>CAJXUF010000140.1 GCA_913061175.1 uncultured Psychrobacter sp. | reverse complement strand
ACACACTGCATATCGTCGGCAGCGTCAGATGTGTATAAGAGACAGATCATAAGCTGCACAAACAGGGGTCACCTGGTTACCCGATGTATGGCTATGAAGCGCATGTCATCAATGAGGAAACTGGCGATCCTTGTCAGGCTGGCGAAAAAGGATTGCTTGCAATTAAAGCGCCACTACCGCCTGGTTGTCTCACCACGGTATGGCGTAATGACGAGCGCTTTATCAGCAGCTATTTTGGTCTGTTTGATGGTCAGCAGTACTCAACCTCGGACTATGCAGTGACAGATGAAGAGGGTTATTTTTATATCTTAGGGCGTACCGATGACGTGATAAACGTTGCAGGACATCGCATAGGCACACAAGAAATTGAGGAGGCTATCAGTACACATCCAGAGATGGCAGAGTGTGCCGTAGTGGGTATTCAAGACGAGCTAAAAGGCGAGCTACCTATTGCGTTCTGTGTTCTAAAAGATCAGACACAAATTGAAACCACCGAAAATCGTTTCCGTATCGAGCAGCAAGTGATAGGCGCTGTCGTAAAATCTTTGGGTGGCATCGCGCGACCAGCTGCTATCTACTTCCCGCAGGCACTGCCAAAGACTCGCTCGGGTAAAATCCTACGTCGATCAATTCGTGCGCTAGCGGAAAACCAGCCAACAGGAGATATGTCAACACTTGACAATCCTTCGGCCATTGATGCGATCAAGCAAGCGATGAAGGACTATTGATTGGTCCAATGTATTTATCTATATGCCAACGATTTATAGTTATTCCACTATAAGTCAGCAATGATTGTCATTTCACATAACAAATAGATTTATTTTCTAAAAGCTCATGAGCAATCATGGGCTTTTTTGTTTTTATGAGTCAACCAAAATAGGGTTGATAAAAATACGTTTATATAAAAGTTTGATAAAGCGCTTGACCGTAAAAATGATTTATTGTTATAGTCAATAACGATACAAAATAAATCATTTTAAAATTCAATTTTTAACAATGTTTTATAGACAAACCCTCATCGCTTTTATTTTTCTAATAAATATCTAGGTGCCGTCACACGGTAGTCTTGCAAAAAAGATAAGGATATCTTATGCACCACGTTCAACAGCTCATCAATGGCCAATTCACTCAATCAAGCACCGACGAATGGATTGATATCACTGATCCTGCGACGCAAGAAGTCATCGCCAAAGTGCCACAAACTACTAATGATGAGATTAACCAAGCTGTCGCAGCCGCACAGACTGCGTTTGAGACATGGCGCAAAACGCCAATCACCACGCGTGCGCGTATCTTTTTAAAGTATCAGTCTCTGATTCGTGATCATATGGATGAGTTGGCAGAAATCTTGACCGCAGAGCAAGGAAAGACGATTGCTGATGCACGCGGTGATGTGTTCCGCGGTTTAGAAGTGGTCGAACATGCCGCTGGTATTGCTAACCTGCAAATCGGTGACTTTGTAGAAAACGTTGCGTCAGGTGTCGATACTTATAGCATTTGGCAGCCACTCGGCGTTTGCGCTGGTATTACGCCATTTAACTTCCCAGCGATGATTCCGCTATGGATGTTCCCAATGGCAATTGCCACGGGCAACACATTCATCCTAAAACCGTCTGAACAAGATCCGATGGTGACGATGCGTTTGGTAGAGCTAGCGATTGAAGCGGGTGTACCAGAAGGCGTTCTTAACGTGGTGCATGGTGGCAAAGCCACCGTCGATGCCATCTGTGACCATCCAGATATCAAAGCGGTCTCTTTCGTGGGTTCTACCAACGTTGGTAAACACGTCTATGAGCGTGCAAGCCAGTCAGGTAAGCGTGCTCAGTGTATGATGGGCGCGAAAAACCATGGCGTTATCCTGCCTGATGCCAATAAAGAGCAAACGCTCAATCAGCTAGCAGGCGCAGCATTTGGCGCAGCTGGTCAGCGCTGTATGGCACTGTCGGTCGTCGTACTAGTAGGCGCAGCTGGCGAATGGATTGAGGAGATCAAAGCGAAAGCAGAAAGCTTAGTCGTCTCAGCTGGCAAAAATGATAAAGATTTGGGACCACTAATTTCGCCTGCAGCAAAAGCCCGTGTCGAGCATTTGATTGGGACTGGGGTAGAAGAAGGCGCGAGCTTGATACTAGATGGTCGTGGAATTACCGTTGAAGGGTTCGAGAAAGGTAACTTCGTCGGCCCGACTATCTTTGATAATGTCACAAGTGATATGCAAATTTATAAAGAAGAAATCTTTGGTCCTGTACTGTGTATTATGCGTGCTGCCAGCTTAGATGAAGCGATTGCACTACTAAATGCCAACCCACATGGCAATGGCACCGCGATATTTACCCAGTCAGGCGCCGCTGCACATAAATTCCAGCAAGACATTCAAGTCGGTCAAATCGGTATTAACTTGCCAATCCCTGTGCCACTTCCAATGTTCTCATTCTCAGGTTCACGTGGCAGCAAGCTTGGTGACCTAGGTCCTTATGGTAAGCAAGCCGTACAGTTCTATACTCAGACAAAGACCGTGACTGCGCGTTGGTTTGATGATGAAGCAAGCCGCGGTGTTAATACGACGATTTCAATTTAATCGTCAGCTCATTGTCGTTTCGTTATGACATTTTGTGTTTTCGGTATGACGATAATGCGACTTGCGGTACTATTAAACGCAATTTTATTATCGTTATGCCACTATCATGTCGCGCTAATGTCTTATAAAATCTCTGACCAACATTTTCATTAGCGCTTTTATTAACGTTTATCTGAGATTTAAGCCCTCTATTTGATCTATAAGAACAAGGATGACCCTATGGATTTTTCATTGACCGATGACCAAGTCGCCTTTCGCCAAACGGCTCGTCAGTTTGCGCAAAAAGAGCTAAAGCCAAATGCTGCTGAATGGGATCGCAACTCGCATTTCCCAGTAGATATAATCAAAAAATCTGGTGAGCTTGGCTTCTTAGGGCTATACACTAATCCAGAATATGACGGCTTGGGCCTCCCAAGACTGGACTCAGCGATGGTATTCGAAGAGCTTGCATGGGGCGACACGGCTGTAGCAGCGTATATGAGTATTCATAACATGGCCGCATGGATGATTGGTGAATATGGCAGCGATACACTATGCAAAAAATATCTACCTAATATGGTCAGCGGTGAGTGGCTTGGCAGCTATTGCCTAACAGAACCAAATGCAGGGTCTGATGCAGCCTCCTTACGTACCAAAGCGGAGAAGCAAGGCGAGCATTACGTACTGAACGGTGAAAAAACCTTTATTTCTGGCGCAGGCTCAACCGATGTATTGGTGGTAATGGCGCGTACGGGCGCGGCAGGGCCAAAAGGCGTGTCAGCGTTCGTCGTAGACGCCAATAGTGCTGGTATTGAATATGGCAAAAACGAGCATAAGATGGGCTGGAAAGCACAGCCAACACGAACCATTAGTTTTAAAGATGTAAAAGTCCCAGTAGAGAACTTGATAGGTGAGGAAGGCCAAGGCTTTCGTATCGCGATGAAAGGACTAGATGGTGGTCGTATTAATATCGGTATTTGTGCGGTAGGAACGGCACAATCTGCATTAGAGACGGCAACCAGTTATGTGCAAGAGCGCAGCCAGTTTGGTAGCCCGATTGCTAGTTTACAGTCGGTACAGTTTAAACTTGCTGATATGTTGACTCAGACCATCGCCGCGCGCCAAATGTTGTATCTAGCAGCTGATAAAGTTGATAACAATGATGGACAAGCGTCTACCTACTGTGCAATGGCAAAACGTCTATCTACGGATCTTTGTTTCGATGTTGCCAATGAAGCCCTGCAATTACACGGCGGCTATGGTTATCTAAATGAATATCCACTTGAGCGCCATGTACGAGACTTACGTGTGCATCAAATTCTAGAAGGCACCAATGAGATCATGCGAGTGATTATTTCACGTCAGGTCTTGCAAGATGAAGGGTTAAGTCAGCTCCGCTAATTTATCTCGTTTTACTGAAACAAGGATGTTTTATGACAGATTATACAAATCTACAGCTATCAATTGATGGCCATACCGCAACATTGACGTTGAATAACCCACCGGCACATACATGGACGATGGACAGTTTGCATGCGCTTAAGCAGCTCATCACCGACCTCAATGCCAACGACGATGTCTACGCATTAATCGTGCATGGAGATGGCGAAAAGTTCTTTTCAGCTGGTGCAGATTTAAATAATTTCTCAGACGGTGACAAAGGCCGCGCCATAAGCATGGCGATTGCATTTGGAGAAGCGTTCGAAGCATTGTCTGCCTATCGCGGTGTCAGTATCGCTGTCATCAATGGCTATGCGATGGGCGGCGGTCTTGAGTGTGCGCTCGCATGTGATATCCGTATTGCAGAAGCGCATGCCCAGATGGCACTGCCAGAGACAGGCGTAGGATTATTACCATGTGCTGGCGGCACGCAAAACCTACCTATGTTAGTAGGGGAAGGTTGGGCCAAACGCATGATACTGTGCGGTGAGCGGGTCGATGCAGATACGGCATTGCGTATCGGTCTGGTTGAGGAGGTCGCTGCAAAAGGTAAGGGGTTACAAATCGCTCAGGCCTTGGCAAAAAAAGTCGCTAAGCAATCACCCGTCGCCGTCAGTTATTCTAAAAAGCTTATTCAAGCGGCTAGAGACACCCCACCTGGGCAAAATCTTATCCATGAGCGTGAAGCGTTCGTGAAGTTGTTTGATACCAAAGATCAGCGCGAAGGGGTACAAGCATTCTTAGAAAAGCGTAAACCCAATTGGCAAAACAAATAAGCCGCGGTCAAAACGCTTAAGCCATTTTTATTATTTAATTTTGTAGGTCACTTTTATGACAGCAGCGACGAAGGATATTAACTCCCAAAATTCAGTAAATAATGCAGCACAAGAAGCACCTGTGTTATTCAATACTGAGCCGACAGATTGTGGACGCTTGATTGGAGTCATGACACTTAACACCCCAAAATCACTTAATGCACTCAGCGTTGATATGTGTCAATTGCTCTCAGCGCAGTTAGAGCAATGGCAAGCCGATGATCAAGTGGTTGCGCTTGTATTAAAAGGTGCAGGGGATAAAGCGTTCTGTGCGGGCGGCGATATTCGTAAGCTCTATGACAGCATGTCTACCAGTGCACCAATGCCAAACCCGTATGCCACTGAATTTTTTAGTCACGAGTATCGTCTCTATCGTCAAATGCATTTTTATCCGAAACCATTAATACTTTGGGGCGATGGCATCATCATGGGCGGCGGTATGGGGCTGATGGCAGGATGTAGCCATCGTCTAGTCACTGAGCGTACGCGTTTTGCCATGCCTGAAGTCACCATTGGACTGTTCCCTGATGCATCTGGTAGTTGGTTTTTGCAGCGTATGCCTGCTAAGACTGGGCTGTTCTTGGGTCTAACTGGCGCGATGTGTAATGGCAGTGACGCGCTATTGGCCAATCTGGCAGAGTATGCCGTTGCTAGCCATGACTATGATGCCGTTATCCAATGTCTTAAACAGAGCGACTGGCAGGCAGTCGATAACACGAGCGGTGTAGATAAGTGTCATAACAATAGCGCACATAGTATCGTCAGTCGTGCGCTTGCTGAGTTGCCAGTAGCCGAACTGCCTGATAGTAAGCTTGCAACATACTGGCAGCCTATTCAGCAACTGATGAATAGTGGCGGTCTGGCTGATATCGATGCGTTGCTACAAAGCGATACTGCGCTCGCACAGCTAAACCAAGACTTTGCAGAAGACAGTTGGACTCAGCGAGCAGTTGCAACCTATCGGCATGGCTGCCCAGTAACAGCAGCGTTAACCTATGCGTTGTATCACAAAGTCGCTGACCTATCGATCGAACAAGTACTGTATTTAGAAACCAACGTCGCAGTACATTGCGCGGCCAATCCTGATTTTAAAGAAGGCGTGCGGGCATTATTAATTGATAAAGATAGAAATCCTAAATGGTCGCGTTCATTAGCAGACTGTCTTAGCATAGAAGGACAAGCGTATATCGATGAACATTTTGTCAATCCTTATCCAAAAGGTGAGCATCCTTTGAGTGATTGGTTAGGTAGTGACGCTTTGGGTAGTCGATACGTCGGCTAACTGCCTAAAAGCACTCTATCAAGTAGGACATAAGCAAAATTCACTAATAAATATTGTTAAATAGTATGTAGCAATAGCTACATTATAAATCATCAAGGAGTGATGAGATGGGTACAAAGGATACAAGTACGATAGATGATAATAACTCTAAACCAAATATCGCCTTCATTGGGCTTGGTAATATGGGTGCGCCAATGGCAGAGAACTTATTAAAGGCAGGTTACGCGCTATCTGTCTTTGATTTGTCTGAGGTTGCAACCCAGCGCTTAGCACAAGCAGGGGCTAGTGTCGCAAAAAGTCCTAAAGATGCTGCAAGTAATGCTCAAGTCGTGATCAGTATGTTACCTGCAGGTCAGCATGTACATTCGGTGTACTTGGGTGATAGTGGCTCTAATGGTTTATTGGCAGAGTTGCCAAAAGGTACGCTTGTGATTGACAGTAGTACGATTGCGGCGGCTGATGCAAGGACGGTAGCAGAAGCGGCAATTAAGCTTGGCATAGACTTTTTAGATGCACCAGTCTCTGGTGGTACAGGCGGGGCAGTTGCTGGTAGTTTGACCTTTATCGTCGGCGGCGATGATGCCGCTTTTGCTAAGGCTGAGCCAATACTTGCCGTGATGGGAAAAAACATCTTTCATGCTGGCGAGCACGGCGCAGGACAAATCGCAAAAATCTGCAACAATATGCTGTTAGGTATTCTGATGGCAGGCACGGCAGAAGCGATTAATCTAGGCGTCAAGAATGGTTTAGACCCCAAGGTGCTATCAGACATTATGCTACAGAGCTCAGGGCGTAACTGGACATTAGAAGTTTATAACCCTTATCCGAAAGTTATGGAAAACGTACCTTCTAGTAATGGCTATCAAGGCGGCTTTATGAGCAAATTGATGCAAAAAGATCTAAACCTTGCGATGCAGACTGCTCAAGACACTGAAGTAGAAACTCCGATGGGTGCCAGAGCGACAGAGTTATATGCCTCACATACTGTAGAGAATGGTGATAAAGACTTTTCTAGTATTATTGGACGTCATGATGTTTCATTATTGTCTTAAACATAACTCTCTTAACTGTGTTTCTTTTGAATGTAACTTTCTTAGACATGCCAGTTCTTAAACATACTATTATTAAGAATTTTTAGTATCACAAGTAGATGGCATTAATTAAGAGAATGCATTTGCTAAAAAGAAAAAGGTCTACGCTAAAATCATAGCGTAGACCTTTTTTGATGGCTAATAGATAGTATTAGCTTTGCAGATCATATACGAGACTCTGAACGTCTTGTGCTGCTTCTTGCAGTCTTGGTACGTGCGTCAGTAAATCATCTAATGAGACGCGTATGGTGGGCGCATGTAAGTAGAGTGAGGCCAGATAGCGTTGCTTTTTATCCAAGATAGGTACAGCCACTGCGACCATCTCAGAGATAAACTCTTCATTATCGATGCCGATACCAGTATCAGCAATGCGATCAAGCTCGGCATTTAATGCATCGATATCAGTAATCGTATTCTTAGTGAACTTATCTAATGGCAACCCTTGTAGGATTTTCATACGGCTAGTCGTAGATAATTGGCTTAAATAGAGCTTGCCAGTCGCGGTACACCACATAGGTGACTTTGCCCCGACAGGAAGATAAATCTGTAGTGGCAAGGTTGTCTGAGCTCGGTTGGTATAGATCATATCCATATGATAGGGAATGCCAATACCGCAGGTTTCTTTTAGCTCATCAACCAATTTTTGCAAAATCATCTGACGTTCATTAAAGAACAGTCTTTGCTGCCATAACTCAACGCTCAAATTGCGTACGCGCTTACCAGGGATAATACCGCCACCAATATCAACAGTCAAAAAACCATCATCGACCAAATTTTGAATCAATCTATGAATGGTCGGTTTAGGTATATCTAGCTCCTGTGAGAGCTCAAGTGGAGAAAGCGGTTTTGAAGCATAGGACACTGCTTCGATGATTTCTAGTACACGGGTAATCGACGATACTTTAGGCATATATATGGCTCGTTAGGAGTAAAGAAATAGAGCAGACAGCATCACAAGATTTTCATAAATAAGACAAATGGTGACATTAATGACGTTCTATAACAAATCTATTATAACAACTAATTTAGCATAATATTCGCTTGAGGCAAGCGTTAGTCGCGTTATATGAGATCATTTATATCGTTTTATTTGTTGACGTAGATTCTCTTATATAAGTAACAATAGATACGTCAACTCACAAGCCACACTCTGTCTCTTATACACATCTCCGAGCCCACGAGACGGACTCCTATCTCGTA
>CAJXUF010000139.1 GCA_913061175.1 uncultured Psychrobacter sp. | reverse complement strand
TCTACACACTGCATATCGTCGGCAGCGTCAGATGTGTATAAGAGACAGCTCCTGATAGTCGTGCTGGTTATTTACTAGACATGGCGGATCAAGCACAAAACATAGAGCATTCAATCGCAGATTTAGACTTTTTGGAAGATGCGATGCAGATGCGTATGGATCTAGATGATGCTATCGAAGACAAAGATCTTGCAGCCTTGCAGCAATTACATCCTCAAATTACAGAGCGTCTAGCAAATCAATCTGAACGCTTTAGCAACGCTTATCAAAATCAAGATTGGCAAACAGCGATTGATGCGACACAGAAACTAAAATTTTTGGTTAAGCTAAATGCTGATGTGACGACTGGGCTTGATGATGTCGCAAATTCGTCGCATTCAGATGACGATGACCTATACGTCTAAACGTCTGTGGTTATGGCTCTCACTAATAAGCTAAATTCTATATATTTGGTTAAAATAGTAACCGTGATACCGTATAATCTTTGAGCCTAAGCGCGTCAAACTGTCAGAATCTGTATTCCATGGAGTGAGATTACCGACGTTAAGCTTTCGTACTACATATGCTATATTTGCTCCATTTCACTTATTCATTTTATCTCTGAGTTATCCTTATGTCTTTAATGCAAATTGCTGAACCCAATCAAAGCGCTCAACCTCACCAACATAAATTTGGCTTGGGCATAGACCTTGGCACTACACGCTCGTTGGTTGCTGTGGTGCGTTCAGGTAAGGCACAAGTCTTAGAGGCAGGGTCAGAGACAGATACATTATTACCGTCTGTTGTCTATTATCCAGCGACTGGTACGCCATTGGTTGGCTATGATGCACTAGCGCATTTAGCGGATGATCCAAAAAATACGATCGTCTCGGCTAAGCGTTTTATGGGTCGTAGTCAAGCTGATATCAAATTCTCTCATCCTTATGAATTATCTGGTAATAAAGATGATATGCCTGCCTTTGTAACGGCTCAAGGCGAGGTTTCTCCTGTTGCAGTATCAGCGCGTATCTTAGCCGCTCTTGAGCAACGTGCAGCGAGTGCCTTACCTGCAGATAGCATTGAAGGTGCCGTAATTACGGTACCCGCTTATTTTGATGAAGCACAGCGCCAAGCAACCAAAGATGCCGCTCAAGCAGCGGGTATTAACGTACTACGTTTACTCAATGAACCAACGGCGGCTGCGGTCGCTTATGGTCTTGACCAATCATCAGAAGACAATAAAAAAGAAAGCTATTACTTAATCTATGATTTGGGCGGTGGTACTTTTGACGTCTCTATCTTAAAACTTACCGATGGTGTCTTTGAGGTATTGGCAACTGGTGGTAATAGTGCGTTAGGCGGTGATGATATTGATCGTCTTATTACCAATTGGATTATTAAACGATTAAATATCGATCCAAAAGACGTAAGCCTACATGACAAATCAATACTAGCTCAACAAGCTAAAGCTTATAAACAAGCATTGACTGACGCTGAGCAAGTGGACATCAGTGTTATTGTCAATGGTCAGTCTTATCAAGGCGTATTAAGCCGTACAAATGTACTAACTATCGTAGAGCCTGTTAGTCGCCGTACGCTAAGCGTGTGCGAACAAGTACTACGCGATGCTAAGCTGTCTACTAAAGATCTAGATGAAGTTATCTTAGTGGGCGGTTCGACTCGTATGCCTGCAGTACAGCAAATCGTGACTGAATTTTTTGCTAAGCAGCCACTTTGCCGTTTAAATCCAGATGAGGTGGTTGCCTTGGGCGCTGCCCAGACTGCTCATCAATTGGTCAATGGTGATAGTGACAACAATTTATTGTTATTGGACGTGACGCCATTGTCATTAGGTCTTGAGACCATGGGTGGTTTGGTTGAAGTACTGATACCACGTAATACGCCTATCCCTGTAAAAAAACGTCAAGTGTTTACTACTTACCAAGATGGTCAAACAGGCATGGTGATTCACGTGGTGCAAGGTGAGCGCGAGACGGTAGAAAACTGTCGCTCACTGGGACGTTTTGAGCTGTATGGAATCCCGCCAATGAAAGCTGGGTTTGCTCGTATTGAAGTTACCTTTAGTATTGATGCCAACGGTCAGCTTACTGTCAGTGCGCAAGAAACTACAACCAAAACAGAAAGCAAAATCGAGATTGTGCCTTCTTATGGTCTATCAGATGAGCAGAAAGAACAGTTGCTGATTGCAGGGTTTAAACACGCAGAAGAAGACAAAAATGCGCGTTCTTTAATTGAGACCAAAGTAGAAGCGGAACGTGAAGTACTTGCCCTAGAGTCGGCACTTAACGAATTTGCGTCATTGCTCTCTGTCGAAGAACAACAGTCCCTAGCAGAGCATATACAAGCGCTACGTAACTCTCTTAGCACTGATGACTTAGCGCTTATTGAAGCGCAACAAGCACAGCTTAAGCCACATAGTGATGCCTTTGCTGCACGTATTATGAATCAAAGCGTCAAGACCAGTATGGCAGGTACTAGTGCCAAAGACTGGTAATAAATACATCGACATATATAGCTTAGCTAACACGTTAAGCTAATTTCTAATATTTTTTAAATTGATTAGCATCGGACAGATAATTTATGCCAAAAGTTACCGTACTACCCCACCACGAAATTTGCCCTGAAGGCGCAGAAGTTGAGCTACAAGCTGGTGAAAACTTATGCAAAGCACTATTAGAAAAAGGCATTAAAATCGAGCATGCTTGTGAGATGTCAAAAGCTTGTACCACATGCCATGTTGTAGTACGTAAGGGTTTCAACAGTTTAGATGAGATGGATGATATCGAGGCGGATCTACTTGATCGTGCTTGGGGACTAGAGCCTGATTCACGTTTATCTTGTCAGGTCATGCTTGATGATGAGGATTTGACTATCGAAGTTCCTAAATATACCCTCAACCATGCTAAAGAAAATCATTAAACACTGAAGATACTTTCTAGTTAAGATTAAAAAAGGCCAGCTATATGATAGTTGGCCTTTTTCTATATATAATTTTAATATATTAAGCTTGAAATGCTTAACGCTTACTTGCGATTGGCATTCTCACGCTTACTTTCTGCTGCTATGTCCTTTACTACTTTTTCTTCCTCTTGCTCTATGCGTTCCAGCGCAAAATTTAAACGAGCTCTAATATCTTGATAATCATTGTCTTTCATATCTTTAAAATTCAAATGCAAATTGAAACCAGGTAATGTGTGGTCGACCCATTTAGATAAATGACCTGTACTGGCACTAGGATCGAGTACTTGCCATGCATCGACCTTTTCATCAATACCTTTCAAGCAAAATGCGGCAACGTGCTCGCACTCATAGTTATGGCAAATATAATCGTAAGTGCTTTCACTGACCAATATCTGATCTTTGCCCGCACAGGACTCAAGCCTAGAAGCTAGGTTGGCTTCTTTACCAATGATGGTATAGCTTAATCGACTATTACTACCAAAATTACCAACGTGGCAGTAGCCAGTTGTGATACCAACACGTATATATAAGCCTTCAAACCCCATCAACCGCCATTTCTGGCGTAAGGTGCGCATTTCTCGGCGCATATCAATTGCCATCGCTACACAATCTAGTGCATCTTGACGCGAGCCACGGCTATTAGGTTCACCAAAAAAACATACCATGCCATCACCAATAAACTTATCAAGCACTGCACCATGTTTGTCAGCGATCGACGTCATGCAATGCATATAAGTATTGAGAATATCTGCCAAATTATCAGAGCTTAGACTATCAGACAGCTCGGTAAAGCCAACAATATCCGAAAACATGATAGTTATTTTTGCGCGTTTATTAGAGACATTAACGAGGCTATCCGATTTGACAATAGGCTCCCAAATTTGTGGTGGTACAAATCGAGTCAATTTATTGATCACTGATACCATGGTATTCAGGCGTCCACCAGCCTGATGGGCACGTGCTTTAAAAGTAATATGCTGCTGATAGATACGCCTGAACTGATACAAAATAACGCCTAAACTTGCCACCATTACTATCAATGGTAATAAGCCTTCATCAAAGTCCATGCTATCTGCATTTAAGACTGTGCTAACGTAGAAGAACACAATGATAGTCACTACAGATACAGATAACAGTCTGAGGTGATTCTCAGGTCGGCTAAGAATGATACGTACACCAATCAAAGCAGCCAAGCTGATTGATATGACCGTACAGCATTGTAGTGAGCCGATGACAACCGATAATAGAATAATAACGATATTAGACGTCCAAAAGCTGGTCTGGCGTCGGTAGTTGTATATCAGGATCATAAGGCTTGGCAATGTAATAATAACCAATAGTGCCATTGAGATAGAGCGGAAGTCGTAGTATATAGCACGCAACACAACCGTCAGTATTAACACGAACACTTCTGGATAGTCAAAACGACATGTCCCAGTATCCTTTAACGGCGTCATTGGTTTAAATGTCTCTGAGAAGGTCATATGAGATTCACTTGAATAAGGTGAGCTATCTGAGAGACAAAGGCATACTACACTAACATATGTACGTTATTTGTCCTTATGACGATTTATCATAAGATATATCTAATAATATATTATACTTTTGAAATGAGTTTAAACAAGGTTACTGATGACTATAAGGCGACCTTTTGTCTAGTTTATTCACTGTTTTACAGTTTTTATCCAAATTTAAATAAAAAGAGAGGTCAGATACATTTAAGTATCTGACCTCTCTTTTTACCTATAAAATTAAGGTGCAATCTATTCTTATTGAAGACAGATTGGAATAATAATTACATTTGCCAATCAAATGGCATTTGGTGATGACCACGTAGCGCCATCATCAATGTTTGCTGCATTTGCGCCAATACTTCTTTAGTATATGGGACAGCTGGCACACCCCATACTGGGTTTGGCCATTGCATATCATTTTGGTAACGGACAATGTGATGAAAGTGAAGTTGTGGCACTTGATTACCAAGAGCGGCTACATTCATTTTATCAGCTTGAAAGGTTTTGGCTAACTGGCTCGACAACCAGCTGGACTCTCGTAAGAACTGTGTTTGATCTGCCTCAGACAGCTCATATAACTCTTTGATACCGGATACACGTGGCACTAATATAAGCCAAGGAAATTGGCAGTCATTGATTAAACGACAAGTGGATAATGGAAAATCCCCCACTAAAAAACTATCAGCAGCAAGTTTATGATGAAGTTGGAACATAATGACGGTTCTCTTGTTGTTTAATGCAAATAAAATACAGAAGGTTAAAAAGTTAGTTTGGCTATTTTATCAGTTATCGGGTTGATAAAATAGCACCATGATTTATTGCCTTAGTATGACTACCTAGCCTACTTGATATCCAGCTATGTACTAAGCAGGCTCTGTCACCATGTGCTCGCTAAAATAGCGCAGCAGCTCTTGTATGACCGTCACACGCTGTTGCGGTGTGGCCAATTTATCGCTATTTTGGTAACGGATACCAGATGCGCCATTCATACGATAATGCTGGCCATTTGATTGGATCAACTTAATAATCGCTAACGCATCAACTGGAGTATCTGGCGCAAATTCCAGCGTCATACTACTACTATTGGCATCAATTTTGTTAATCTTAAGCGGCTCTGCTTGTAAGCGTAATCCATGAATAGCGAATAGCTGCTTGGTTTGATCTGGCAGTGCACCGAAGCGGTCTATCATCTCCGTACGAATATCCGTTAATGCTTCTTTATCATCGGTATTACTAATACGTTTGTAAAACAATAAGCGCTGATGCACGTCATGTAGATATTCCTCTGGAATGAGGGCAGAGCTGTGTAAGTTGATTTCACTGGTTAGCGACAATGGTGTATTTAAATCAGGCTCCTTGCCAGCTTTAATGGCTTTAGTCGCCCGCTCAAGCATATCCATGTACAAGCTAAAACCAATCGCCTGCATATTGCCACTCTGCTGCTTACCCAATATCTCCCCTGCACCGCGAATCTCTAAATCCTCACTTGCCAGCATAAAGCCTGCACCTAAAGTATTGGCACGCTCAATCGCATGCAAACGGCGCTTGGCATCACCTTTGAGGCCTTTCAGAGAAGGCACTAGTAAGTAACAATACGCTTGATGATGACTACGTCCTACTCGGCCGCGCAGCTGATGTAATTGCGCAAGACCAAACTTATCAGCGCGCTCAATGATAATCGTATTGGCATTGGGCACATCAATACCTGTCTCGATAATGGTAGAGCAAACCAACACGTTGAATTTTTTATGATAAAACTGCTGCATGATCTGCTCAAGTTGGCGCTCTTGCATTTGCCCATGAGCTACTCCTACTCGTGCTTCTGGCACTAGGTCACGAATAGTCTCTGCCATGCGCTCAATACTGGCAACATCATTGTGTAGCAGATAGACCTGCCCACCACGTAATAACTCACGCAATATGGCTTCTTTCATCAGGGCTTCTGTCTTTTGCATCACAAAAGTTTTGATGGCAAGACGACGGGCAGGCGGTGTGGCGATAATCGACATATCGCGCATACCTGAGAGCGCCATATTAAGCGTTCTAGGGATCGGAGTTGCCGTCATAGATATGCTATCCACATCTGTTTGAATGGCCTTAATACGCTCTTTATGACGCACTCCAAAGCGATGCTCTTCATCAACAATCATCAGGCCAAGGTTGGCAAACTTCACATCTGGTTGTAGTAGTTTATGGGTACCAATGACGATGTCCACTTTGCCAGCAGCCAAATCAGCCAATACCATTTCTTGATGTTTTTTGCCGCCAAAGCGCGATAAGCTCTCGATACGGACTGGCCAGTCGGCAAAACGATCGCGGAAATTGTCTTCATGCTGACCGGCAAGCAACGTAGTAGGCACCAATACGGCAACCTGATAACCAGCACTAACGGCAATAAAGGCGGCTCGCATCGCGACTTCTGTTTTACCAAAACCGACGTCGCCGCAAATGAGACGATCCATAGGCTGGTTTTGTCTCATGTCTTCCATTACTGCATAAATAGCATTGGCTTGGTCGGCGGTTTCTTCAAAGGCAAACTGGCTAGCGAATAGCTCATACTGTGATGGGTCTATTTTGAAATGAATGCCAACTTTGGCCTCACGTCTTGCCTGCATATTGAGCAATTCAGCAGCAACGTCATGAATTTGCTCTAATGCTTTTTGCTTGGCTCGGTCCCATTTACCACTACCAATCTTATGTAGCGGTGCTAAGGCAGGATCACCGCCACTATAGCGACTAATCATTTGCAAATTGGCAACTGGCACATAGATACTAGCGTCATCAGAATATTTTAAATGGATAAATTCTTGCTCACCATCGCCCACATCTAAGGTAATCAAGCCATTATAACGACCGATACCATGCTCAATATGCACCACTGGACTGCCATCTGTTATCTCAGTGACGCTTTTAACCAAGAACTCTTCTGATACACCGCTTTGGCGACGACGGCGTGTCTGTAAGACTTGACGACCAAACAGCTGTGTCTCGCTAATCAACACCAAACGTTCAGGCACATAGACACCGCGCTCAATTGGCGCTACGGTCAGACCGACATGTGGTAGATGACTGTTATTAATAGCGCTGGTTTTATCTGCAGCTAGAAAGGTCTCAAAGCTATCATACGCCTTGATATCAATCTTGCCCTTGAACAGTTCAATGAGAATCTCACGACGGCCTGCAGTCTCTGCAACGATTAGTACAGGTGTTGAAGTCTCTAATTGCGTATTCAAGAAGTCGAGCAATTCTGATAATGGTTCAGACTTTTGATGATTGACTGCTAATTGTGGCGGCTCTTGAGCACTTAATGTCACCAGTCCTTGTTGTTTAGTGACACTCAATGGCAATGGTATTTGTGAGGCATCTATACTTTCTGGCACTGCCACATCATTCATCGTAGCCAGTTCATCACGAGCACTCAATATAACTCGTGGATATTGATTGAGCTGTTCATTAAGCGCATTAGATAATAGATACAGCATTGCTGGCTCTACGATAGGCTTATCAATGTCATGGCGACGCTCTTCGTAGCGGCGCTGAATTTGTGACCAGTAATCAGCTTGTTTTTCATTGATTAATTCATCGGTGATAAACAATGCATCACTTGGTAAATAGGAAAATAAGCTACTCTCTGCTTCCCAATCTTTTAAGTTAAAAAATAGCGGCTGATAGTACTCTAATCCACTACTTGCAATCCCTGCCATCACGTCTTTGTGCAGCTCAGACTTGCGACTACTGGTATTAGGGAACATCGCGGCAAAGTTTGTGCGGAACGTCTCACGCCCTTCATCGAGCGGAAACTCTTTTGCGGGCAAGATTTGAAATTGGTCAATAGGTTTAGAGATATCTGGCATTTTGTGCAGTAGTGACAATGACTCTTTTGCCCTGTCTCTTATACACATCTCCGAGCCCACGAGACGGACTCCTATCTCG
>CAJXUF010000138.1 GCA_913061175.1 uncultured Psychrobacter sp. | reverse complement strand
TCGTCGGCAGCGTCAGATGTGTATAAGAGACAGTATTAAGGGTATGCACACCTATGACAAAGTGAGAGATCGCGCCTCTTATGCGTTTGCACTCGTATCCTGTGCCGCAGTGGTAGACGTTGATGATAACGGCAATCTGAAAACGGTACGATTGGCATTTGGTGGTATCGGTACTGAGCCATGGCGTAATGAAGAAGTTGAGGCGCTATTAACAGATACCGATGGCAATAACAACGTTATCGCGCAAGCCGCCGATCTGTTATTGAATGATGCCAAAGGTAATGGTCAAAATGACTTTAAGATACCGTTGACGCGTCGCTTACTAAAACAAGTCATTCAGCGCGCATTAGCGGGCGAGGGAGCATAATCATGTCATTATTTGAATCAATCACTCAGTCAGAACCGACCAAAAAAATGACCATGGATGAGCCTGTTGAGTCTTTGTTTAGCACAACAGCGAGCAAACTGGTCGGTAAGCCAATCAATCGTGTTGACGGCTCGCTCAAGGTTAGTGGTCAAGCGCCTTATAGTGCTGAGATCCATTTAGACAATAAAGCGTACGGTGTCTTGGTCGGTGCGACCATTGCCAAAGGACAAGTCGAGAATATCGATAGCAGTTCTTTAGATGGCATTCCCAATATTATCAAGGTCGTGACAGACCCTAAGCACTTTTTGCGTAATTCTCAGCAAGGTGGATTAAAGAAAGCACCAAAGCAGGGAGCGACTGAGATTTTTTATCATGGTCAACCTATCGCTGTTGTAATCGCTGAAACCTTTGAAGCAGCAACGGAAGGGGCGAATGCGCTTAAAGTCACTTATAAAGATGAGACTGATCAAGCGGCATTAAATTTTACTAAAGAGTTGTCTAACGCCCATGAAGTTGATGAGAAAAAAGGCTCTGACAAAAATTATGTCCAAGGCGATCCTGAGCAAGGATTGGCTGATGCTGAGGTAACGCTTGATCGCTTTTATCATACGCCAAGTCAAAACAGCTCGGCGATGGAGCCACATGCAACATTGGCACATTGGGAAGGGGATAAGCTCGTTCTTTATACGGCAAATCAAATGCTCGCGTCTTGCAAGCAACAAGTGATGGATGCGCTAGACTTAAATAAAGCTCAAGTTCAGTTGATCGCGCACTATGTCGGTGGCGGGTTCGGTAGCAAGCTCGGTATAGCGCCTGAATCTATTGCCGCTGCTATTGCGTCAAAAGATCTTGGTCGACCAGTATTGATTACTATGACTCGTCCACAGGTGATGGAAGCAACGGTCAGACGCTCAAACACTCGTCAGCGCATTGCAATTGGCTGCGACAAGGATGGTGTTATCGATACGCTGATTCACGATACCATTTCTAGCAATTTGCCAGATGAGGCATTTTTTGAGCCAACTGCCTTGTCTACGCACTATCTATACAGTGGTAAAAACCGCCGTGTAAATTATGAAATGGTCGACATGAACCAAGTGCTATCAGGTTCGATGCGTGCGCCTGGTGAAGCGGTCGGTATGATTGCCGTTGAATGTGCAATGGATGAATTGGCTGCGCAGTTAGACCTTGATCCTCTAGAGCTGCGCCGCCGTAATGAACCCGAAAAAGACCCTAGTAAAGACATTCCATTTTCGACGCGCCAGCTGATTGCCTGTATGGAGCAAGGTGCTGAGCATTTCGGTTGGAGTCAGCGCAACACAAAACCTGCCAGTCAATTAGAAGGCGACTGGTGGATAGGCACAGGCATGGCTGCGGCCGCACGTGGTAATCAGTTACAGTCTTCTGAAGCGCGCGCAACTTTGCAAATCGATAAATCAAAAGCGCTCGGTGTCAAAGCGGTTATTGAGACAGATATGACAGATATTGGTACAGGGTCTTATACCGTATTTTCTCAGGTAGCTGCAGATTTATTAGGACTACCTATTGACCATATCGAGATGAAGTTAGGCGATAGTGCCTTACCACCTGCATCTGGTTCTGGTGGTAGTTGGGGCGCAGCGAGTGCAGGTAGTGGTGTATACCTTGCTTGTGAGCAGCTGCGTGAGATGCTAGCAGAAAAAGTCGGTCTATACCCTGATACGATTCAGCTAGATAATGGTCAAATTAAGCAAGTAGGCAAGCATGATCTGACTGCGGTAGAGGCAGCCAAAGAGAATGGTCAAGCGTTTGCTGATAGCAGTATTGATAAAATATCTGAAACCACAGGAGTTTCATTTTCAGAGAATGTATTAGAAGAACAGTCAGAATCAGAAAAATATAATTTTGACAATACAGAATCATATGCGCTTGCTGACGTGATCGCAGGCTATGAGGAACAAAAAGTCAGTGCCAAAGGACAGATAAAGCCAGGTAAAAATGGTAAAAAGTATCGTCAGTCTTCTTTTGGTGCAAACTTTGCTGAAGTGGCCGTGCATAAAGTCACGGGTGAGATCCGAGTAAAACGCATGACAGGCGCATTCGCCGCTGGTCGTATTCTTAACCATAAAACAGCGACTTCGCAATGCTATGGCGGTATGGTATTTGGTATTGGTTCAGCGTTAATGGAAGAGGTCATCCATGATAAACGTGATGGTCGCCTGTGTAACCATGACCTCGCTGAGTATCATGTGCCAGTCAATGCCGACGTACCGCAGTTAGATGTGATATTGGTCGAAGAGGATGATCCTTATACCAACCCAATGCATATCAAGGGTATTGGTGAGACTGCTATTGCTGGTGCTGCCGCTGCAATTGCTAACGCTGTTTACAATGCCGTCGGCGTACGTGTTTATGATTTTCCGATTACGCTTGATAAGCTGCTTTACGAGATGCCAGAGTAATTTTTTAAGCCATATGTACGACAGGAACCCGCTTAATGAGCGGGTTTTTATAACTCAATCAGCAGTATATTTCGTCATTATCAAGAAAATAACTACCAAATAAGAGGCGTTATGAATCAGGTCGCTGACATTCTTAATCTGGCAATCAAAGCTAAGCAACAAGGTATTGACGCTGTATTGGCAACGGTTGTACGTACTGAAGGCTCAGCATATCGCCGTGCTGGCGCGATGATGCTTATCTGTGAGGATGGTCGCTCAGTTGGGATGATTAGTGGTGGCTGCTTGGAGCCGCATATTATCAAACGTGCCTTTTGGCTTACTCGTAACGGTGCCAATGTGCAAGTCTATCAGACGGGTGATGACATTCAATATGCTGACGATGGCCAAGCGCAAGCAGGTGTGAAGCGAACTAACTCTGATATATATGATGAGTCGGATAAAGGTTTAGATAGCGGCTTAAATGGCGGTTTAGATGACGCGGACTTTGATGAGCTAAATTTTGGATTGGGCTGTAATGGGCGAGTGCATGTATTGTTTGAGCGACTAACGACAGCAACGTCATTGTTAGAGACCATCCGTAATGTTCGACATACTCAGCAGCCGATTACTGTAGCGACTTTGATTCGTGCTGACGACTATCAGCATCAAGATTCTATATCGCAAAACAGTGATAATTTGCAAACTGGAATGCGTATTAATTTAGATGAATATCGCAGGTTGGGAAGCGTTTTTGCACAAGGGAAAACAGCTCTTTCAAGCATACTTGCCAATACTGTAGAAGAGTTAGCACAATATAAGCTATCTGATAAAAACGCCGAATATGTGATGGTGGAAAATGACGACGTAAATACAGAGTGGCTTGTGCAACATTTGCAACCACAAGTGCGTCTATTGATTTGCGGCGCAGGTAATGATGTGATGCCACTGGTGACCATGGCCAAGCTACAAGATTGGCATGTGACAGTTATAGATAGCCGCGCGCAATATGCGACGCGTATGCGGTTTCCTCAAGCAGACGTTGTGATGTCGCTATCTTTAGACGACAGTGAGACTTTGCTTAAGCTTAGTAGTAACGCAGCAGTTGCTTTGATGTCACACAGCTTGAGTCAAGATCGTGCTCGCCTAGCAATACTACTCAAGCATCCAGACAATTATAAATACTTAGGACAGTTAGGGCCGAGCTATCGTACCGAACGCTTAATTAATGAGATTAGCATAAACCTTAGCAATCCTACTATGTTAGAAGCTGGTATTCATAAATTGCATTATCCGATTGGTTATAAGCTGGGCGGAGACGGCCCTGAGGCACTCGCGCTTGGTATCATGGCAGAAATAAATACGGTCATGCACAATCAAACTGCCTCAATAAGTGGCTCACACAGTAGTTTCTCAAATATCTCAGCGGTGAGTAGTGATACAGATGCCAATACTGTCCAGAGTGGCGTATGAGTAAGCGTGCATTTAGAGAAGGTGCTGAACATACAGAAAGTACTGAACAGCAGAGCCAAAATCATGCGGTTATTATCTTAGCAAGTGGCCTCAGTCAGCGTCTCGGTGAACCCAAGCAGCTACTCATTAAGAATGGCGAACCGTTGGTTACTTATATGACTCGACTGGCAACAACTACCAATCCGCAAGTTATTATAATTGTCATCCCTGATAATCATCATTTGATTGCTAGTACGATGACAGAGTTGGCTAATCAATATCCAACGGTTCAAATAGTGGTGAACTCGCAAGCTAATACTGGTATGGCGCACAGTTTGAGTCTGGGTATTGAGACAATTGCTGCTTTTGAATCGACTTCAATCGATCGAGTGCTCATCATAGGAGTCGATCAAGTATTATTAGATGAGCCACATTTAACGGCTTTGCTAGCGGGTAGGCAGACGGTAGTGGCCAGTCGCTATCACAGTTGGCAAGGTTTAGAAAAACATCAAAATCTGGATAAAGCGGTATCTGATATCATAGGTCTACCTTTAGCTATTAATTATAAACTGCTTAGACAGTGGCAGTCAGAATTGATAGGAGACAAAGGGCTTCGTCACCTCATTAGAGGGTTGCCCGCTGATCAAATAGGTGAGGTCGATAATGACCAACTTAGCTACGATATTGATACGCCCGAGCAGCTAGCATTTGCCAAACAAAAAGGCTGGCTTGATAGCTAGCATAATTAATTTAATTTATTTTGAACAGTATTCATTTTGAACAACGAAATGCGAGAGAGTAAAATTATGAATACGATAGAAACCGAACGACTGTACCTACGACAATGGCGAGCGAGCGATTTTGCACCATTCGCTGAGATGAACGCTAACCCTGAAGTAATGGAATACTTTCCTAAGTTATTAACTACTTCGATGAGTAATGCTATCGCCAAAAAATGCCAGTCACTGATTAATGATAATGGTTGGGGTTTTTGGGCGGTGAATCTAAAAGAGACAGATACTTTTATCGGTATGGTTGGGTTAAATAACGCGAATGCCGATATGCCGTTCTCTCCTGCTGTCGAGATTGCTTGGCGCTTAGATAATGATTATTGGGGACAAGGTTATGCGACTGAAGCTGCCCGAGCATCTCTGGATTTTGCCTTTGTTGAGCTAGAGATTGAGGAAGTCGTTGCCTTTACGGCTGTTATCAATAAGCGCTCACAATTGGTTATGGAGCGTCTTGGTATGACCAATACACAGAAGGGTTTTTTTCACCCTATGCTTGATCCTAATCATCGGCTCGCTGAGCATGTGCTGTACAAAATCACTCGGCAGCAAAGGCAGGATACAGTGCTAACTTAGCTGCATTACCGGCTGTCTTTTACTCTGTTTGGCTACTATTATCACGAGAAAACGTCAAAATATGACCTTTAAACGGCAAGTCTAGATAAGTCGTATTTTCAGGTTTTACATGCTTACTACTAAAGCCAAACTCAGTCATCTTGTTGGTTAGCTTGTTCTTGCGACCGCGACCAGGATCGACCACGATGACCTCGCAAGTCGGCATAGCATGGCGGTCAATGAACTCGGCTAATATGTCAATGTGTTGGTCTTCATAGAGCAAGTCACTGCCGATAATCATATCAAACTTGCCAAGATGGCTATTGTCCTCTGCCCAGTCTAAACGCTCAAAGTTTATCTCTTTGTTATTATTCAGCGTGGTATTTCTATCAAGGAAATACTCAACCGTTGGATGATAGTCAGTCGCTGTGATGTCCGCATGTCTATGATTCAGTAGCAAACTAGAGAGCGCCATACCGCAGCCAACTTCCAAAATACGTTTGCCTGCAATATCGTAATCAAGCATATGATTGGCCAGCACCAAGCTTGATGGCCATATCACCCCAAACATCGGCCAAGAAGCAGAGCAGATGCCCAAATTTAACGCTTCGTCATCAGGGTCGCTAAATTGTTGATTGTCACGCAAAGTACAAATATGAATGTCGGTGTTGCCAATTTCAATCGTTTGATAACGCACGCGCACAGTGGTCAGCGAAGTCATAAACTGTCCTAAAAAATAAGCAAGAATGCAAGGTTTGGCAGGGGTTGCCGATTTCGGTAGGGTACAACATTGGAAAAGATGATGAAAATATTGGAAGCTGTATAGATGTTTGAATGGTTAGAGATTTGTGGCAACTTAAGTCGTGGCAAGAAAATACTTAAGTGTATGAGGAGAGTATGACCTAAATTCTGACAAGTTATTGTTAATTCTGAGAGTATTGTTATTGCTGCGTAGAGTTAGCCGATACTAGAGAGTGATATAGATAAGAATGGTACGAACATTTTCGTATAAGCATAAGCGGTGCGTTTAATATTATCTAAGCGCACTGCTTATTCTTGCGTAAAAGATAGAGCTTGAGCCTTAAATCAGTCGATGCAACGGAATGAATTAAGCGAGTTAAATCAGTTAAGAAACCTCCTTAGTTAAGAAATCTCAATCCAGACGTTTTAAGTGCCCATACCAGCTCTACAAAGGCACGACTGTTGGTCAGAGGTTCGCCATCGATGATGAGAACGTAGCCTGCATTATCTATCCATAAAAACACAAAGCTGGTCTCAGGAATGAGTAGGTCGACCTGTTGAAAAAACGAGATTGCCTGACTCTCTACTGCCCACCCACGTTGCTTTTGGCGAAGCATAAAGCCTGAAAAATCAGCGGCGGCGACACTGAGCATGTCCGCTTCTTCTTGACTATAGCCCACTCGCGCCAAACAAAATCCTTCATCAGAGCCGATCGCGGCTCGGCGTTTACCAGATAAGCTCGCCACGACATAAGGCAAAAACTGGTCCAATGGCAAGTTAGGCGCTGGTAAAAACAGTGACAGCTTTTCAATCCAACCTTTTTCGATAAAGCTCTGTAGCCATTGTTCAGAATAGCGCTGAAGCCAGTCAGCGGCGAGCAGTGTCTGATCATAAGATAGCAAATCCTGTAATGCCAACTGCTCATCAGTCGGTTCGTTCTGTGAAAACGCCTCAAAAATACCAGCTGGCGTCAGAGTGAGATAGGTTTTATCAGCATTTAAGTAAGAAGACATAGTAACTACCATTATGATAAAAGTGATTAATAAGTGACAAATTAGGCTTTCATATTGTTGAGTTCAAATAATTTCGATACAAGGAAACCGAGCGTAAGTTATACATTAGTATGCTTAGCGAGGATGACGATGTAGCGGATTTATATGGATTTGACTATAGTTTGATCGAGATGTTGTTGGCAGTTGTCCCAACGTGCATCGAACTGCCAATCACTTCTACCCAAGCGAAACCATACCAGCGAAAATGCGAGACGATCATTGCGCGCAGTACAATGGGCAAAAAACTCATTTTCGATTTGCTCAATCGTACCCCAGTCTTCGTCCTCACGCGCTTGTATCAGCTCAGTGGTGATGTCTTTAGCGATTTCTCTGGCATCGTCGCTGCTGATACGCAGCCGTTGCTTTTGCTCATTGAGAGAAGGGGATATCAGCACACTCCAACGAGTGGCCAACATACTATTGCGCTGGATATATCTCTTTTTATCAATGCAATCGCGAAAGCCTTGCTGGACATGAGGATACAAACGATCTTTAATACGAGTAAATAGGTTGTTTACATCGTATGGGATATCAAACCAGCAACCATAAAAAAAGTCAGCCACTGCACCTTGTAACGGCTCTTTCTCCGTCAACAGTAACGCTGCATTGATACGCTGCTCATGAAAGTGACGGTTATTAGGTGCCAAGAACACTTTACGAGAGTAAAACCGAAATACTCGATGCGCGACTCTTTCATTTTCTTTGATAAGGTCTGAATCAGACATAATAATACCCTCCTGTCATCGCTATTATGACGACGGTGCTTGCTTCAGTGATAATGACGTTGTACGACAAACGATGACTTCACCTCGCAAAATAGCGCTTGATATCAATACAATGATTGATTTAATCCAATAACGTTTGCATTAAATCAATCATAAACTCGGCATCTTCTTCGCTCATCGGCTCAAATCCTTGAGGCATGCCAAGTTCAGCTAAAGCTTCTTTACCATCGTCATCGTTGTGCAAACTTAGGATGGCCTCTAGGAAGATTCTGTCTCTTATACACATCTCCGAGCCCACGAGACGGACTCCTATCTCGTA
>CAJXUF010000137.1 GCA_913061175.1 uncultured Psychrobacter sp. | reverse complement strand
GAGATAGGAGTCCGTCTCGTGGGCTCGGAGATGTGTATAAGAGACAGCTATTTGGCCCTGTCGCTTCATTGATTCGTGCCAAAGATGAAGATGATGCAATGCGCATCGCTAATGATAGTCGTTATGGTTTAGGTGGCGCGATTTTCTCAAAAGATGAGGAGAAAGCCGTTCGTCTAGCACGTGAGCAATTCGATACAGGTATGGTCTATATTAATGGTTATGGTCTTGCCAATCCTGCACTGCCATTTGGTGGCGTGAAAAACTCAGGCTATGGCCGTGAGCATGGCGGCTTCGGTATCAAAGAGTTTGTCAATATTAAAGCGGTTCACGTATTCTAAGAATGAACTAATTAGACGAATTAGCTAAATAGATAACTATTTACGATTTTACATAATAGTAAATAATAAATAGTTATCAAATAAAAAAGCCCAGTTGCTCGTAATGAGTAAATGGGCTTTTTATTGCGCTATATAAAGTGGTATTGAAAGCAGCTTAATAAGCTGAGATTTTTATCCGTCTATCAGCAATTGCAAAGGCAACTTAGGTAAATAAGTTTCCGTTTGCGATGATGTATTATTTACTTCAAGTGATAATACATTTTTTGCTAGGAGTAAAATAGTCCAAGGTAGCAGCTGATGTTCAAGCTTCTGTACCCGTGACTGTAAGCTCTCTACGGTGTCGCTGATATCGATATTCAATACGGCTTGAGTCAATACCTGACCTGCATCAAGCTCCGCGGTCACTTTATGAATACTACAGCCGTGACGACGTTCACCCGCTTGTATGACCCGTTTATGAGTATCTAAACCCTTATAAACCGGAAGTAGAGAAGGATGAAGGTTAATCATGGGCGCTGGTACATTATCGATAAATGAGCCACTTAATACACGCATAAACCCAGCCAAGACGATCAAATCAGGTTGCCACGCTATTAGCTGCTTGTTGGCATGGGTTTCAAATGTCTTGATACCCATACGTTTACCACTAGCAACGTGTGACAATACTGCAACTGGAATATTGGCATCTTTAGCACGTGTCAACGCATAAGCATCTTCACGGTTACTAATGACACCAACGATTTCAATCGGTAGCGCACCTGCTTGCATTGCATTGATTAACACTTGCAGGTTGCTACCACTTCCTGAGACTAGAACAGCAATACGCAATGGTTTGATAGGCTGGCTTGCGTTATCAATTGACATTAACGGTACACCACTGCATCCGCCTGGTCATCAGTGCTGCGTTTGACCATTTCACCTAGTTGCCAAGCTGTTTCGCCCGCGTCAGTTAAAGTCTGAATAGCAGCATCTGCTTTGTCTTTTGGCATAACGATAACAAAACCAACGCCGCAGTTAAAGGTACGGTACATCTCGCTCTGCGCGATATTACCTTGGGTCTGTAGCCAAGTGAATAGCTCTGAGAACTGCCAGCTATTGGTATCGATGCTAGCCGCTAGATTATCAGGTAGTACACGTGGCAAGTTATCCGTTAGACCACCGCCTGTGATGTGTGACATCGCATGTAAGGCTGAGCTACCAAGCGTGTCTTGTAATGCTTTGATTGCTTTTACATAGATACGGGTAGGAGCCATTAGAGCGTCTTGAATAGGCTGACCGTCTAATTGCTCGTCGCTACTTGTAACATCCACACCGCTAACTTCGATGACTTTACGAACCAGTGAGTAGCCGTTTGAGTGTGCGCCACTTGAGGCAAGTGCAATCAGTACGTCGCCTTCTGCAACATTTTCACCAGTGACGACTTCTGCTTCTTCAACCACGCCTACACAGAATCCAGCTAGATCGTAATCATCATCTTGATACATGCCTGGCATTTCAGCAGTTTCGCCACCGATAAGCGCACAGTTAGCTAGTTTACAACCATCACCAATACCAGTCACGACAGTCGCCGCTACATCGACATCCAGCTTACCAGTTGCATAGTAGTCTAAGAAGAATAGTGGCTCTGCGCCGCAAACCAGTAGATCATTGACGCACATCGCGACCAAATCAATACCAATTGTGTCATGACGGTTCAGCTGTAGCGCCAATTTTAGTTTGGTGCCGACACCATCAGTGCCAGAAACCAATAATGGTGAGGTATAACCTGTTGGGATACGGCACAACGCACCAAAACCGCCAAGTCCACCCACGACTTCAGGACGAGTAGTGGCTTTTGCAACGGACTTGATTCGCTGAACCAAAGCATCGCCTGCATCGATATCAACACCGGCATCTTTGTAGCTTAAAGAAGGCTTGTCACTCATAGTCATCTCACAGTTGGGGATAGATAATTGGGATTAGAAGGTAAAGTAATTGAGCACGCAAAAATTAGCGTTATAAAGTTCAAAAGCAAAGTTTAAAGACAGTGCGCGCATTATACCCAAAAACAGACCGTACTCGCAAAGCAACTTGCCAATATTTGACTAAGATTTGCATTAAGTGGCAAATAAGCCATTAAGAAACAAAAAATGACTGATTTTTTGTTGTACTCTGCGATAATAGAACGCTAAATTTCTTGTCAATAATAGCCTTAATAAAAGTTCAAATGTGATTAACAGAATAAAGACTAATAAACATAAATTTATCAAAAATTATATTTTTTAGGAACGTTGATACGTCTCAGTTTAGCTAGCTAAAACTAATGAGAAAAGAAAGCAATTCGCCTAATGATACATCGTGATGGCTATAGTTATACCATTTAGAAATCGCTATCACTGACTCCCTGTCACTTTTTTTAACCTCGTCCAACTATAGGATTACTTGCCATGATGAACCAACCAATAGATCCTTTTTTTCGGCGTTTATTCATTGTCCTGGCGTTAGTAGTGGCTGTGTTTCTCTTGTATTTAATGATGCCCGTCATCGTGCCTTTCGTTTTTGCCTTTATGTTGGCTTACCTATTTAATCCTCTAGTCAAGCGCCTATCAAAATATATCAAGCGTTGGGTCGCGATTATTATCGTCTACTCGACGATTACCTTGGGGATGGCGTTATTATTGTGGTGGTTGGTACCGACACTATGGCATCAGCTGCAAGCGGCATGGGATTATTTGCCAAAGATATTTAATTGGTACAATCAAGTCGTACGAGAGTGGTTCAATAGTAATACTCGTATCAAACTGCCTCAATTAGAGTCGAAAGAATTTTCTGATACCCTCGTCGATTATATGCAAACGAACTATAAGTTCGCTGATGCTAGCACCATGATGAGCCAAATACTGACCTCAAGTATGAACTTCATCAATAATGCAGGTCTTATTGTATTGGTGCCTATTTTGACCTTTTACTTCCTCTTTAATTGGGATCAGCGTTTGCATAACTGGAAGATGGCCATACCAGGGGCTTACTGTCAAAAAGTGACTGAAATAGCCAAAGAGTGTGATCTGGCATTGATGGCATTTATCAAAGGTCAATTGCTGGTGATGGTGTTGCTAGGCGCTATTTATGCGGTACAGTTGCAGCTTATTGGGCTAGAGCTTGGGCTTATCATTGGTATGGTAGCAGGCATTGCCAGTTTTGTGCCGTATTTAGGATTTGGTATTGGTTTTATCGCGGCTATTATTGCGTGCTTATTTCAGTTTGGATTGGATTGGACGTATTTGTCATTGGTCGTAGGTGCGTTCTTGATTGGACAAGCTGCAGAAGGTTATATCCTACAACCATTGCTGTTAGGTGATAAGATTGGTCTATCGCCATTGTGGGTTATATTCGCCGTATTGGCAGGTGCCAGTCTACTAGGCTTTGTCGGTATGTTAATCGCCTTGCCAGTGTCCGCTGTCTTAAATGTCCTGTTCCGCCATTTATACAACTACTATCGAACTACTGACTTTTATAAAGGCCGTAAACAACTGGCACTGTTTGAAAAAAGATAATTATCTTATTATTGAATACACTAGATAAATATTGCTATGTAATATCAAGATAGGAACGCAATGATTGATAAGGCTTAATGGGTAAAAGACTTGTCAGTCATTTTGTAAATATGTTATATATAGGCGCAGTGTTGATAGTATCAACCGTTTTGGTACCAGTTTTGCTAACGTTGTTTTCGACAAAGCGACTGACCGATTTTTGCAAAGGCTATAGGGTCATTACTTACAGCTGTATCGGCTAGTATTGACAGTAATGAATACAGCTCAAAGTAACCTATCTTTTCTATTATATTTTTCCATTGCACTACGCAACACGAGTTGATGATTCATGGCAGAAGCACAGCTAAGTCTCAATCTGGACATTAAGCATGATGCAAGTCTCAGCGACTTTGCCGGTCCTGGTTGGATGTCGATTATTGATGCAGTACGGCAGTTACATGTCGGCCTGATCGGTCAACTATATCTGTTTGGTAGCCCTGCTACAGGTAAGTCTCATTTGCTGTCTGCTATTTGCGAGTCGTTTATCGAGATGGACAAATCGGCTATCTGTTTGTCGCTTAATGAGCTGATTCATACAGATGTCCACGTACTATCATCTTTAGAAAATTTTGATCTGATTGCTATCGATGATTTGGAAGTGCTTGAGCAAAGCAGTCAGTGGCAAGAAGCTTTATTTCATTTGATTAATCGTAGCCGAGAAGGGCAACGCCAGTTATTGTTTGCCGCCAATAAACCCGCTGACGACTTACCATTCCAGCTAAGGGATTTAATGACGCGTTTGGCACAAGCACCTACCTTTAAAGTGCCTACTGGTCATGATTTGGCAGACAGACAAGCATTATTACAGTCTATTTTGCGTCGGCGCGGATGGCAGTTTGACGATCGAATTATTGATCACTTACTAACTGATGGACCGCATCGTATCGGTGCGATGATGGAAGTACTTAATTATATTCAACCAATGTTTTCTAACCTTGGTCGCAGTAATATCTCAAAAGCTGTAATAAGCGATGCTCTACGTACCATTGATGAGCAAACGCTTGCAGCGGAGCTGGCAGATATCGCTCAAGAGACGCAAGTAAATAACGATATGCCTGATCAGGACCAACATACGATGCCACTTGATTTTTAGCAGCAAGACTCTTAGCAGTAAGACTTTTAGCAGCAAAAAATGAATAACCGTAAGAACACGAATCTTTTGTCCAACTCGCTTTTACTATTAATGGAATAACTTATGAAATCGAATACTTTTTTGCTAAAGAAATTAACGATAGGCACGTTGTTGGTAGGTGCTGCCTCGGTCTCTATGTTGTCACAGGCAGCAGTGACTCTACAGGTTGATGACCATATCAAAGTAACTGCTATTAATGGGCAGGAAATTCAGCAGAGCGCTTTTCAGCCGCTGCAAAAAACATTTACGTTACAGCCTGGACAACATGCTATTACTGCTAAGTATGACCGTTTATATAACTTGCGTCGTGATGAGCATGATTATTTGCGTTCAGGTAATGTCAGTGTGACGGCACAATTGGCCGACAATCAAACATATCGTTTGACTATGCCTAATCAACCAGAAGATTATGAAGCTGCTAGAGAATATGCCAAGCAGCCTACGCTCGCTGTGCAACAAAACAATACTGTCATTGCTAGCCAGCAAAGTATGGCCGGTAACCAAGGTGGTCTATTTTCAGGCCTTGGTAAAGCGCTAGGCGGCGTGTTCGGCGGTGCAGGTGATGCAGAGTTACAGAACCAACGTGCTATCGCCTCTTTAGATCAACCAGTAGTAAATTCTACTAGCAACGTCAACACTGGCACGACCACTGTTAAGCAAACATCTAGCGTAAATACTTCTACTAGTACGTTAGATACGTTTATGCAAGTATGGCTACAAGCCACGCCTGCTGAACGTGAAAAAATGCGTCAATGGATCGAAAAATAAAACAGTCTTTTCTAAAAGATAGACAATAAAAAAGCACCTAATTAGGTGCTTTTTTATTATTTAGTATTTGATGATCATTAGGCTTATTAAAATTTAGCCTAGTAAAATCTAACGATTCTTAACCCAAAAACGCGTTATACATCCATACCAGTTTTTCTTGCTCTTGTACGTAAGCATCGATTAGGTCAGCTGAACCTTGGTCTTCGCTCTCTTCTGCTAACGCTGATACTTGGCGTTGCTCTGCAATTAACGCTTGTAAGCCAGTGACTACGCCTTTGACACAGCTTGTGCCATCTTTGACGTTTTTGTCTTCACTAATACTAGTATGCTGCGTAAAATCGCTATAAGCGTGAAGTGGTGTACCACCCAAAGTCAAGATACGCTCAGCGATTTCATCAATTTGTAATTGTAGTGACGTATATAGCTCTTCAAATTGTGGATGCAAAGTAAAGAAATGCTCACCTTTTACATTCCAGTGATAGCCACGTACGTTTAGATAAAACACGTGATACGTCGATAGTAGGTTGTTTAACTTGGCGATGACTTCGCTCATGTCTGCTTTTTCTAGACCGATCTGGTTAGTAGCATTGTTAGAATTGCTCATAGTATTGTCCTTATAGTGTGAGTGTAGTTATATGATAATAAATAAAGAAGAATAAAGACTCTCATGAATTAAGATACAGCGAAAAATACTTTATTTTTCATCTGTACCTATAAATATAAACTCTATCTCTTCCTTTGATGCTTATAATAATAGCAAACTATTATTAATAAGTTAAATTTAATAAATACAATTTTACGATTGGTTTTATAAAACTAAAACCAAGTCTCTTTACTGTTTTTCTAAACGATAGAGAGACCTCATTACATTTACGCTGGTGGCTGCAAGTTTTCAGGATTTAAGCCTTTAACGGGAACCACTCCTTGTAAATGTTGACGTATCGTATCGATAGGAAACTTCTGTGCTTGCAAGCGTTTCGGTACGATTTGGCTACCTTGCTGACCTTTTAGCTCAAACATCATAAAGATATAGTCGTCAGTCTCATCCCAGCTCTTGATAGAGGTCCAAGGAATAACCGCTTGCTGAGTTGCGCCTGCACGCATTTGCATACCGCGCATTTGCGAGTTTTTCATCATATCAGGCTGGTTGCTTGGCATCGCCATGACTAGACCATGCTTTTGTACACCTAACTTCATTTGGCGCATTTCATCTGGCATCTCTTGGTCGGCCACTTGTTTGTCAAACTCTCTTTTTACGTACCATTTAAAACCTAAAGTACGCGCCAATAGATATATCACCACACCAACCAGCATTAACCAAAAGATAATGGTTGAATAGCCTGTTACAAAGATAAGTCCTGCAATAGCAAGTACCACAACCACTGCCATGATGATCCACTCTTTGGTCTTAAAGCTTGATAAACCAAAAGACGGGCTGGCACTGGCAAACAGTTCATACTGTGCTTGGTGGAATTCAGCCTCAGTTAGGTTTAAGGCGACAGGTTGGAGCGTGTAGGGGTACAAGGCCATAAAGGTTTCTCAAATACTTATATTAAAAGCGTTGGATTAAAACTGCCAAAGCGAAGCAGCAATGCTGTACTTGGCTAGAAGTGAATAAAGGTATGCGCTTATCTTACCGAAAAGTACTCCTAAATGAAACATATAAGCAAGACTGTTCACTGATAGATGTTATATTAATGACGTAGTTCAAGCTCTATACTCAGTTTATTCAGACTAGACGAAAGCAAAAGTGAGCAATTAAAAACAGAATAGCTTGCTATAAGCGATTAGCATAATGAACAAAACCTAAAGAAAGTCAGCCAAAAACAGGGAAAAGCAGTCAAAGATATCCAAAACATGGTCAAATCTGCCGTGTCTTGGTATTATAGCGTCTACAAGATATGTTGATATAAAACATAACGTCATAGCCAGTTATCACAAAGACCGTGATAGCGATGCGCTAGGCAATTACTCTATAAATAATACTTTTAAACCTTTTACTCACCTTTAGTGTTACAGGCAACTACTATGATTGATCCGAAACTCTTACGCGGCGATTTAAGCGACCTACAACAGCAGCTAGCCACCCGTGGTTATGAGCTTGATATGGAGTTCTGGCAGACGATTGAAAACGAACGTAAGTCTCTACAAGTCAAAACCGAAGAGTTGCAATCGCGCCGTAATGCTGGTGCTAAGCAAGTAGGTGCCCTAAAAAAATCAGGTGAAGATGCCAGTGAGCTATTGGCTGAGATGCAAAGCGTTAGCGGTGAGATTAAAGCTGCGGAAGACGAGTTACGTACGCTACAAGAGCGTATCACTCAAGCGGCTTTGCAAATTCCGAATATTCCGGCGGCGGATGTACCAGTCGGTACGTCAGAAGACGATAACGTAGAAGTGCGTAAATGGGGCACGCCGCGTGAGTTTGACTTTGAGATTCAAGATCATACTCATATTGGTGAGACGCTTGGTATGTTGGACTTTGAGGCAGCGACTAAGTTGACTGGTAGCCGTTTTAACGTGCTTAAAGGACAATTGGCGCAATTGCATCGTGCGTTGATTCAATTTATGTTGAATACGCATACTATGAAGTACGGCTATCTTGAGACCTATGTGCCTTATATCTGTCTCTTATACACATCTGACGCTGCCGACGATATGCAG
>CAJXUF010000136.1 GCA_913061175.1 uncultured Psychrobacter sp. | reverse complement strand
TACACACTGCATATCGTCGGCAGCGTCAGATGTGTATAAGAGACAGTCACTGGCTCGACCATCTTAATAAAATGGTTGAATACGCCATCACCAAGCGAATGATGAATACGGCGCTTTGAGTCTTGTAGCGCTGTGCTTGGCGCACCGACGATATGCAATACCGGCGCGTACTCAGCAAAAGAACCTGCAGTTGCGTTAATCGCTGATAGTTCGCCTACACCAAAGGTCGTCACCATAGCGGCAAACCCACGCTCGCGTGCATAGCCATCGGCAGCATAGCCAGCATTTAGCTCATTGGTGTTACCTACCCAGCGCAATTTATCAGAGGCGAGAACGTTATCCAAAAAAGTTAAGTTAAAATCACCAGGTACGCCAAATATCTCAGATGCACCCGCTTCTGCGACACGATCAAACAAATAATCAGCGATGGTATATTGTTGACTCATTTTTTATCCTTATGACTTATCTTTGTAAGTATTGATAATTGTGAATGTGATTGATGTTAAATTATAAAGTGCGTCCCAGCTTATTTATGTACTACAAAGCTTTTGGAATACATATTATAATAAACCGTTATAACATATATCTATGGCCAGAAGACATGCCTATTTTAATAACTTTAATTTTTTTCGTCATAGGTGTTGACACCTAAAAAAAACTGCGTATAATACGCCTTCATCAACTGACGATAGTTAATTGATAATTAGCGGGAATAGCTCAGTGGTAGAGCATAACCTTGCCAAGGTTGGGGTCGAGAGTTCGAATCTCTTTTCCCGCTCCAAATATGGCTTGAAAAAGCACTAAAAGCCTCACTCCTTAAATAGGAAGTGAGGCTTTTTTTTGTTTGTTTTTTGAGGGCTACTCCACTTAAGCTTATGTGTTACGACACTTACTCACAGACTCATTCGCTTATCTTTCAACTCTTCACAAAACCCGGTGTAAAGCTTATAAGTAATTAAATAACTTCTTCCTTTTGACAAACAGTAAAACATATCTTTTTTTAAGTAATATGCCATATCAGAATCATTCACATCTAAAAGATATAATTTATTAGACTGCTTAAAGTCAGTAATCCAGCTATTTGCAACTTTACTGTAATGAGACAGTTTTATCGAAATTTTTTCTAAACAATACAACGATGCCATGAATAAAAAGTTTTTAATATCACACCAAATGAGCTCGTTTAAAACTGGATTGCCTATTTCGTCAACTTCCTCACGGTAAATGATACCTGTGGACTGTTAGATACATAAAAGGCCTGATTTATTTTTACTGTCAGGGTTGCTGTTACCTTTATCAAATATTCCCGCTGCGATAGCAGGTACAGCAAGCCCTGCCGTACCTGTAATAGCTGCAATAGCTTTCAAATTCTTAGGTAAGTTCCTTTTGCTCATCAATAATCTCAGCCCGACCCGCATTCGTCAGCACCCGAGTATCAATACCCGTATCAACAGCCAGTCCACCTGTTTGCACATCTTTAATAATTGTTTCAGTATTCAAGGCGTCACGGTTGACGCCTGCTAAGCTGTCCTTACCTGTAACTGCGTCCCCTGTGACAATAGCGCCTTGACCAACAGTGGCTTTGTGAGAAACATAAAAAAAGCTACGATGCATGAAGTATCGTAGCTTTCTGATCTAATTGCGCTTAACTTTTATGTGTACGGCTCATCCCACACTACAATCAGTAATGTTAATGAGCAATTATCCAGCCGTTTTTTAAAGCAACGCTTTGTGTATCTTGACGTAAGCTTTCAATGCCTGCTTCGTTTAGTCCCTTTTCAATTAATAAATCTAGACTTCGCATCAGCATCTCGTAGATAAACTGTTGCTGACGCTTGGCATCTCCATTTACAAATTCAGGGTAATCAATTTGTAATTTAAAATCCATTTTCTTAGTCTTTGGTGAGTATTTTATGACTTCACAATATCGCTCTTGATCTACTTTGTCTTTCATTAAAATTGCTATGCAGCGCCATTTATCTAAGTCAATATCATAGTCTTTATCGTTGATTTTTACGTTTATTTCATCTTCTACGAAGTTTCTTGCGGTTCTCATCTCATGACCAATATCACCACTATATTCCGAACTTATCCATAATTTCATGTTACCTACCTTTAAGCTCAGGGAGTGACAAAGTCATAAACTGCGTCATGCCATACTCAAAATCACGCTCTAACTTATCTTCATCTATGACTTCACCAAGTTCTATAGCTTTTTGTTTTAATAAATCAAAACAGGATCTGACCCCTTCGGCAATGTATGAGCGTAACTCTACATCGGTTTTATTCTGCCAGCGCTCTTGTGGAATGGTGAAATCAATAGTGTAAACATTCCTACTTGCTGACTTTTGTAGAAATTCTGCTCCTTCAGACTCAAAGTTTTGATGTTTACCACTAACTCTAAAAACAATGGATAGGAAGAGCAATGTTTTAAAATAATCACTTTCGTCCTGTTTCTGATAAAATATTTTGTTTAACAAAAGATGATAAGAACCTATTATTTTGTCAGCTTGAGTACTGCCACTTTGAGCACCAAATTGAATCATATACATTGTTATACTCCTTAATCGTCAGTATTGTTTTTTATATGTGGTGGTATATAGTTGGGGTCGTATTTAGGGTGAGAGGGATCGCGTTTGCCCGCCCATGACTCCTTATTATCTGGTCCTGGATGGCGTTCGGTTATATTACGCTCTATCTGGACAGCTTTATTTCGCGGACGCTCGCCGATTACTCTAATTCTTCCACCGTCAATTTCAGCATCTGTGTATCTAGTATTGGCATTTTGTGAAATGCCTGTTTTTAGGTAATTTCCCTCGGCATCATACTTTTGGTAAATTTCGGTAGGCTGGTTTCCTAAAGTATTACCATGCTCATTAGGCGAGTTGGTTGTCCGTTGAACCCCATTATCATCAATCACATAGTAACCACCACTGTCTCTTTTATAGATTTCATTACCACTATCGTCACGCTTACCCGTACTGGTTAATCTTCCACCACTTGGGCCTGTGATACTACCATCAGGATTGTAAGTGTATGCTCCTTCTTTCGCATCACCAATAGCGCCTCTTGGACCATTACCCATTCTTGGAGTCGAGAGTTCGAATCTTTTTTCCCACTACAAATACTTACAAAGCCTAAAAGTCAGCACCATGACCAAAACGTGACCATTTCGTGCCCAATCTTCAAAACTGAAGTCTCTTTTCAACTGTGAGAGTTATAGTACTATTAGAATTGACTATCACTACAGTGCACTCTGATTAACGACTGACTGAGCCATTCATAAACTTTATAGATGTTGAGCCCATACAGGTTGCGCAATATTTATATCGTTAGTATCATTTCAGTTTTGAAATGACTCAATTACAATTAGGAAAATATTATGGCAAAATTAGAATCAAACATCGAATTAGAAGCCGCGGCATTTCGTCGCTTACTAGCTCATTTAGACGAACGTAAAGACGTACAAAATATTGAGCTAATGAACCTTGCCGACTTTTGTCGTAACTGTTTATCCAAATGGTATAAAGCGGCTGGTGAAGAGCGTGGTATTGAGATTGAATACGAGGATGCGCGCGAGCTTGTTTATGGTATGCCTTATGCTGAGTGGAAAGAGAAATATCAACAGAAAGCAACGCCAAAGCAGTTAGCGCGTTTTAACGAGATTGAAGCTGCTAAGAATAAAACGGATTAAAACTGACTGTGATGGCTCAAACAAAATAAGCCATCACTAGGGCGTGTCCTAAATAACTATATCAGAAAATCCAACATTGCCGCTAATCTAGCGGCTTTCTATAGATTTGAGTATGCTACTAAACCCTATGGTTCCTTGTTTCTGCATTTGACGGTTAAATAGGCGACCGACTAATGGCAATGGTACAATCAATCGACCCTCAGATACCCAAGTGACGTGTGTGGTGCCATCGCCCAAGTCTTTTAAGTCAATGATACCTTTATCATGCTGCATTTTGATGGGTTTAGATTTTTCGATTTGGTATTGCATATGAGTAGGACGCTCAAACGCTGTAATTCGCTCCCAAAACTTAACAGGTCCCGTTTGAATGGTACGTAAAGCCCCAACGCCATTGCGCTCCTCGTTACCTTCATTCACCAATTTAGCTACACCCACCGCTTTAAATGAGCCATAACTGGCATGGTCACTCAGCGCTTCAAATACCTCATCAATCGGTTTTTTGACAATGCGCTCTACTTTTATTTTAAACATAATATGATCTCGTTAAGACTAAAGTTATTTAGCTTACTGCTATTTTAGAAATAAATATAGCCGTCACATTGTGAAAAATTATTACCGTGAAGAACCTCTTCCTTTTGAAGGACGCCTGCCATTGGTAGTAGGTTTTCCATTGCCTCCGGACTTACCATTACCCCCTGACGGCTTACCACGACCAGTAGGACGTCCACCTTTAGAACCTGCTGGTTTTCTAGCATCATCCTTGCCGTATTTGTTACGCCCCTTTGCTGCACCTGCTGATTTTGTAGATGGTTTTGACTTTGACGAAGCATCAGCACGAGGTTTCTTTCGTGGCGCATTGCGAGATTTCTTGCCCGAGTGATTATCTTGCGAAGAGGAATCTTCTACAGATTTAAGCAACACAGACAGCTCTTTTAGGGTTAAGTCTCGCCAGTCACCAACGGGAAGACCTTTGAGACTTACATTCATAATCCGCGTACGTTCAAGCTTAACGACTTCGTAGCCAAAGTGCTCACACATACGGCGAATTTGACGGTTTAGACCTTGAACGAGCGTGATGTTAAAGACATTAGGAGCTACTTTAGTCACTGGGCATTTTTTGGTCATCTTGCCAAGCATCGGCACACCGCCGGCCAAACCTTCGATAACACTATCCGTTAACGGCTTATTTACGGTAACTAGATATTCTTTCTCGTGATTATTGCCAGCACGTAATACCTTATTGACCAAATCACCGTTATTAGTCAAAAATATCAAACCTTGGGAATCTTTGTCCAAACGGCCAATCGGAAAAATACGCAAACTATGTCGTACAAAATCGACAATATTATTTTTCTCAGAGCTTTCTGTGGTGCTCACAATGCCCACTGGCTTATTTAATGCAATAAAAATAAAATCATCAGGCTCTCGCGGCTCAATAAGCTGCCCGTTGACTTTTACCGCATCTCCAGCAACCACTTGATCGCCTACCGACGCACGTTTGCCATTAACGTATACATTACCTTGTTCAATGAAGCGGTCAGCGTCTCGCCTAGAGCAAATACCACTTTCGCTGATGTATTTATTTAAACGAGTCGAGGAAGCGTTGAACATAAAGCACCGTTTTACCTGATAAGAAGCATTTTTTGCTAAGAAAAAAGCCTAAATTGAATGGATCAACAATAATGAAACAGCTCACATTATATAGGAAATCGACTGACCCTTTGAGGGGAGATGGGTAAAAACCTATAAATGCATAGCGTCATGTAATTTTGGATGATGTCGAAAGAACTTATTTATGAGGTTGTGAGTTTAAAAAACCTCACTATTCATCATACGAGCAGTGAGGCTTTTTTCTAGTTTTTTATTTTCAAATTTATTCTTTTGACGTTAGATCACTTCATTAACTTATCTTACTCACTACTCAGCATCATCTAACAGTTTATTAAGCTCGTCCACCATGGGATCGTCAATGATACTGCCTTCTACATAGCTGATTATCTCATCTACAGTCGTCAGATCCATTTCACGAATGCCTAAACTGGCTAGTTGCGCATTAATAGATTCTAAGCTGTCGTTATCTTCAGTATCATCTAATAAATCCTCTTCAAATCTACCTCTGACAAACCAATACATTTTTTCTAGTACGGTTTCTTTTTTGGTCAAAGTAGAATAACCGTCGCCATAAATGAATAGGTTGAAATGATAAGGTATTTCTATATCATTGATGAAAAATGTACGTTGGCACTCTAATGTATAGGCTTGAATCTCTTCACTCTCAGCGCTTTCATCACTTTTGTTGTCTTCATCATATTCAATCGCCTCTTCTATCAACTCACCTAATATCTGATAGTTGCCGACTTTAATTTTGTGATTATAAATGATAGCAGAGTCTGCAATTGCATCGAAAATAATGGCACTGACATCTAAGGTGTGGTTATCGATATCATAAAATGCTTTTAACGCTGGCAAAAACTCGGTCAGCTCTTCTTCCGGCACTTGAATGAGAAACTGCTGCTCGTATATTTTAATCATATCTTCAGGAGCATAGGTATTAGCAGTATTGGTCTCGTTTCTACCTATTGGCTGCAAAGGTAAAAAATTATACGGGTTATGTTTGGTCATTCAGAACTGCCTTTTTACTTAAGTTGAATTTATTAAATGTCTGTGTTGCTCAATCTCTAAGAGCCTTTGAACGTGCTACTATTTTTCAGTACCGTAAGACTTTAGGATTTATAGGCGTATTGTCTCTTATTCAGGCAATTTTAGATAGACAGTTATAAATATACAAGTTCAATCACTCTGGTTTAGATAGGCAGTCTAAATAACACAGACTAAAAAGACGATTCTAGCTAGCAGCGGCTTGGTATCGCCTTCAAGGGTTAGTCCAGTTTTCACTTTTCTCTAAAGCTATTTACATACTAATTGTTAATTCACTTGCTGCCACCCTGACGTCGCATGATGTTCATCTTGATGCGCAAATAAAGGGTGAGCTTTGGCTTCATGCAAACTCAGCACAGGGGTCACACAAACATCCGTTGCTGCAAATACACGTTGCCAATGCTCAAGCGTTTGACTGGCGAATTTTTTCGCAATTGTGTTGGTCGCGGCTTCACTCTCAGGTCTATTGGGCATGATACCAAGTTGCCAGTGTATTTCTTTAAGCGACGGTAGTTCCAATACCTCACATAGCCCTTGCCAAAATTTCAGCTCCAAGGCACCAACCGCCATATAGCGCTGGTCAGCGGTTTGGTACAATCGATAGCATGGCAATGCACCACCCAAAAAATCATGCTGCGGCAGTAGAGTGTCGTTTAAGCCATTTCCTGAAAGGCTATTAATCAGTTTGCCTGTGACCTTTGGCATGACCATATGATTGTACAAACTGTGCGTCATACTAATAGCAATGTGTCGTCCCCTGCCCGTACGCTGGGCGGCAAATACGGCAGCCAACAATGCTATCACTGCTGTGTCACTACCACCTGCCAAATCCGCAAACTGAATATTAGGCATAGCCTGCTCACCCTGCGCTGTTCTTAGCTGATCAAGTACACCGCTCATAGCCATAAAGTTAATATCATGACCGGCTTTGTTGGCCCAGTCATGAGTCACTTGAGAGCTATTTTTTGACTCAGCACTTTCTAAGTAGACACCTTCTGTTGAGTGGCTATCTGCTAAGCCATAACCAGTAATAGATACAATCACTAGCTTTGGATTGATGACACGTAGGGTTTTAGCATCTAGTCCCATTTCTGCCAAGACACCTGGGCGAAAGCTATCTAACATCACATCAGCTTCTTTAAGATGTGCTTTTATAGCTTCAATCGCTTTGGGATCATGAAAATCATGCTTTTCGGTAGTCTTACCGTGGTTTAGAGCTGCGAATAATTCACCAAATACCCGAGCAGGATCACCTTGTTTGGGCTCGATTTTAAGGACGTCCGCGCCCAAATCTGCTAGCAAACGCGTAGCAAAAGGCCCCGGCAAGTTACGAGTCAGATCGATCACTCGTAACCCTTGTAGACAGTCCGCCATTTGATCATGATTTGATACATGCATGTCAGTCATCAGAGAACGCCTCGCCTTTGGCTGCCATATCTAGCAAGATTTGAGCAGGCTCAAAACGTTCGCCATATTTTGCAGCCAGCTCACGACTCCGCTCAACAAACGCACTCACGCCCATTGCATTGATAAACTGTAGCGTACCACCATGCTGCGGTGCAAACCCCCAGCCAAAGATAGACCCTATATTGGTATCAGCAACTGAGCGCACGACATTTTCCTCATAGCACTTAGCAGATTCATTGGCTTGAATAAACATCAGGCGATCAACCAAGTCTTGCTGCAAGGGTTGCTCTGATTTTGGCGGGTACAAGTTGATAAGCTCAGGCCATAGATGCTTATCACCCTCTGTTGGATAGTCATAGAATCCTTTGCCATTTTTCTTACCTTCGCGCCCATGCTCATTGACCAATGTTTTTAGTATTTCATAAGAAGGACGCACTACGATTGGCTTACCTTCGGCTACCATATCCGCTTGCTGCTGTTCGCTGACGTGTAATGCTAAGCTTAATGACACCTCATCTTGCAATGCTAGCGGCGGCATCGGCATACCTGTTTTCATACCGGCAACTTCAATGCTACGCGGATGCACACCCTCTCCTAGCATCGCAATGCCCTCTGATACATAGGTGCCAAATACCCGCGAAGTATAAAAGCCGTGGCTATCATTGACGACGATAGGCGTTTTACCTATTTGTACAACATAATCGAAAGCTTTGGCCAATGTCTGTCTCTTATACACATCTGACGCTGCCGACGATATGCAGTGTGTAG
>CAJXUF010000135.1 GCA_913061175.1 uncultured Psychrobacter sp. | reverse complement strand
CTGCATATCGTCGGCAGCGTCAGATGTGTATAAGAGACAGCAGCAGGACAAGCCAAAACCTTGCATATCGTCATTATGGCGCATCCATCACCGCATCCTGATTTTACCATCACCTTACAAGACAAAGCGCGTTGGCTACAGATGGCCTGTGCCGACTTGCCATTTATTCATATTCATACTACTCATGAGATCGAGCTACCGCTGCACGAACATCTGTATAGTGCCAGTGATGAGGTCAGTATTGATGTCGATGCTAGTAATGCCAAATTACAACGTTTGATGGACGCCTTATCACTATCAACAGAGACTGTATTGTTTATGGCGGACAACCATCCGCTCACTCGCAATGACATACAAGAGCAGTTGCTTTTGCCAGTCGTTACTACGCCGCTACAGCCGGAATTTGATTCTTATGCCATCGCTCATGATCCAGTCGCCTATTGGTCAGAACTTCATCCGCAAGCCCGCGTCGACTATACCAAGACTGTTGCTATCGTCGGCGGTGAAAGCTCAGGTAAGACAACGCTAGTCCATAAGCTTGCCAATTATTATGGTGCCAGCTTTGCCCTAGAAATGGGTCGTTTGTATGTCGGTACAGATTTGGGTGGTAGCGAGGTTGGCCTGCAATATAGTGATTATGGCCCTATTTGTCTTGATCACGCTGAGGCAATCCGAGAAGCTAAAGCCAATGCAACGGCCCCTATCACCATCGTTGATACTGACTTTGTCACTACGCAAGCATTTTGTGAAGAGTATGAGGGTCGCACGCACCCTTTTGTGGCTGCTTGTATTGATGAGTTTCGCTTAGACCATACCATCATGCTAGATAACAATACGCCATGGGTTGATGATGGTATGCGATCTTTGGGTACGCCTGAAGCGCGTGGACGCTTTGAGCAGCGTTTGATAGATATTTTCGCACGTCATGATATTACGCCGCATATGATCGATCAGCCCGACTATGACGCTCGCTATCAACAAGCACTGTTATTGATTGATCAATATATCTATGGCAAAAAATCATAAACTGTACTGATCATATTTATAATAATTTATTCACTAGCACATGTTATTTAACTAATACATGACAGTTAGCACTATATTGGTATCAGTATTTACTTTAGGGGAAAAGCGATGCGTATTCAGCTATTGGACAACATCACCGGAAAATGGGCGATGCAATGGATTATCATTTGGTTTATTTGCGGTGTCATTGCCTTATCCGCAGGTTTTTGGCTCACGACAGACCATACCACGCTTGATTGGTTTTATTTAGCGGTCTCATTTATTGGTTTGGTTTGCGTGGTCTCGCTATCATTCCGCAAAAACGTTATGGGCAATGGCTTTGGTATGGGGGCAACGGCTGGCGAAGTCATCGTACAGGCAACGTCTGGCGCAGTTGGTTTGATGCTTGCTCCATTATTTAACTTTTTTACCCATGTTTACGGTATTTTTTATTGGTCGAAGCACACCGATCCTGATGGCGACATGATACCCAAATCAGCGAGTAAAGCTGTCTGGTTAATCACCGCGGCATTTATTATCATTGGTCTTGCCTTGTTTCCTACGATAAATGATCTACTGACGAGCTATGGTTATGCAGTCGTAGAGGATGATAGTAGTCTGTTTTTGGGATTCATATCTTTCTTTTGGATCAATGTCATTGCCTTTGTATTATCTATTACCGCGCAAGCCGCCATGGTTCTACGTTATTCCTTTAACTGGTGGTTATGGATCATCGTCAACTTCGTGTGGCTGATCGTCAATCTCATGTCTGGCAACTATATTTTTGCGATTCAAACCATGGTTTATCAAGTAAACGCATTTGTCGGTCTCTATGAGTGGCACCGCAGCGAACGAGGATAATGCGTCTCTTATAGAAAAACCCCTTGGGAATTTAAATAAAACCTTGCTGATATAGTATTAATAGTACGAGTGAACTTGACTGTGCCGTCTATCAGATAACATGGTAGACAGGTGCAATTAGTGCTACAACTGATATTAACAATCATCTTCATACTGAGATCAGTAGCGAGTCCATTAGCGAGTATGAGTTACTTATCTTATCTACTAACAGGGAGGTTAGTATGTCTCGTCAACCAAAAATGTCCAAGCGTACGCTAGAACAATGGCTTAGTGAGTACTCTGTCAGTCACCAAAATTTGGTCAATAAAAAAATCCATTGGCTATGTGTGCCAACCATCTTTGTCAGTCTGCTAGGTATGGGTATGTCGCTATCCGTATGGTTTACCTTGGTACTAAGCGCATTGGTATTATTGTTTTATATGCGTTTATCTACGCCACTGTTTTTAGCGATGGGAATGTTTATCCTTATCTGTCTGTCAGTGATGGCAGCGATGCCATGGGGCTTTAAAGCGTGGGCAGCGGTATTTGTCGTTGCATGGATTGGCCAGTTCATCGGGCATAAAATCGAAGGCAAAAAACCTTCTTTCTTTAAAGATCTACAGTTTTTATTAATCGGTCCAGCATGGGTGGCTAATAGTTTGATGCAGCGTAAATAGTCGTTAATCTCTGCGTAATTTTCTCAGGAACTTAGCTTAGCTGTAGGCTATTGATAACCTCTGCAACTTTTACCCTTAACAAAATAATGTCACCAATGAAAAAGCGCCACCCAGGAATTACTGAGTGGCGCTTTTTGTTTTACGTAAGCTTTTGGGACTATTTATTTTTGGGGACTATATAAAATAGACTACCCTATCTTACGCACCAAACACTTTCATACGCTCTTCGACTGGCTTGAACGCTTTTTCGCCTGCTGGCTGCTCAATCGTTCCAAATACCAATTGTGCATTTAGCGTCCAGTCTTTGTCGATATCCCAAGCGTTAGCTACTTTTTGATCGATTACTGGATTGTAGTGCTGTAAATTTGCGCCAACATTGATACTGGCGAGTGCCATCCAGATAACATACTGATGCATGGCGCTGGTTTGACTTGCCCAGATTGGGAAGTTGTCAGCATATAGTGGCGCTGCTTCTTGCATGCCTCTGACGACTGCTTGATCTTCAAAAAACAGTACCGTACCAGCACCATTACGGAAACCATTGACACGCTCTTTGGTTGATTTAAACCTCTCTTCGTCACCAACGATTTCACGTAACGTATCTTCGGTCATGTCCCACAACTTACGATGATCATCGCCAAACAATACAACGATACGCGTAGATTGCGAGTTAAACGACGATGGCGTGTGCAAAATAGCATGTTCAACTATTTTCACGATTTCGTCGTTAGCTACTGGCAGTTGGTTGCTTAGCGCATAGATAGAACGACGTTTCTCTGCTAGCTGCTGTAGTGTTGTTAAATCTGACATAGTGTTTCTCCACGTTGTTAGTAAAATAGTTGTTAATGGAAATAATTTTTAATATGAGTGATTGTTGGTAAGAACATTCTAATTGATGAAGTGCTTTGCTCTTGACTATATAAATAGTGGTACTTCCATCACTAGTACACGGCTAGCTACTATTGCGTCCATCGTAAAGCTCTGAATATCCCAAATGCCAAGACCGTCACGAGTAGACAGGACTTGGCCATTTATCACGACCTCACCACTGAGGACAAATACGTAGACACCGTTGTTAGGATTATGTAACTGGTAAGTTTGCGATATACCTTCGTCAAAACCACCCATGCTAAACCAAGCATCTTGATGAATCCAAACCCCTGCATCATCGGCATTAGGTGATAACACTTGGCTAAATTCGTTAGGACGCATGATATCGCCCATATACACCTGCTGATAACGCGGTGCGACATCCATTTTGTTTGGTATCACCCAAATTTGCAAAAACCTCACAGCCTCTGCATCGTCACCGTTCATTTCACTATGGGTAATGCCTGTACCCGCTGACATCACTTGAATTTCACCAGTCTCTATGACGCCCTCGTTACCGATACTATCGCCATGAGCGAGCTTGCCGGATAGAGGAATACTGATAATTTCCATGTTTCGGTGCGAGTGATTGCCAAACCCTTGACCGCCAATGACGAAATCATCATTAATAACGCGTAAGGCACCAAACCCCATACGTTCGGGATTATGGTAATTGGCAAAGCTAAAGGTATGTCTGCTCTTAAGCCAGCCATGATTGGCATCGCCACGTGAGTCTGCTGCATGATAGATTGTTTTCATAGTTTATCCTTAGCTATCAATAGATTAACCAGCTATATATTTATTATCGATTAATATATTTAAACAATGGACTTATTATAATTATTAATTCTACATAGATAAACCAAGATAAATGCAATTAACTATTCTGTTTTGCAGAACAATCAGAGCAGTTTTAATATGCTACATATTTTTTGCATATATTAGCACAGCTAACTTTATATCAATTACTTTAAGTTATGCTTATATAAAAAACTGTCTGATATTGAGATTTTCTGTGAAAATGTTCATGACGCTCTTTATCTGAAACTACCCCTTTATGATTGTTCTTCATAAGCGTACAAGAGTTAATTTAGCTACTGATTGTTTATCGCTTATTGTCTATTGAGTAAGCACCAGCACCATGAGCAAAAATCATCAAAAACCCACCCGCGATTGAAATGTTTTTCATAAATGAGATCATCTGTGTTTCGTCAGTCCAGAACTGATGAAAAATAATGGCTGACACGATGCTAAACCCGGCAAACAAGAAAGCGATTGGGCGAGCTTTATAACCTAGCAAGATAGCGATACCACCTAGTACCTCAAACGCAATTACCAATGGTAATAACATACCAGGCACACCTACTGACTCCATATAGCCTTGAGTAGTCGCATAATCTGTGATTTTACCAATGCCTGCAAAGATGAAAATGATTGATAATAATAGACGACCGAGCGGTGCGCTAAATTGCTGTAATTTGTCCATAATGATACTCCAAAAGTGTGTTTAATCATGTCTCTGAATAGAGAATAGCGCGATTATAGGCGTTGACTAGCATGGGATAAACAGCAATAATCACAAATATAAGTTCTTGGGGTAAGAACAATCATGAGGCATCGATAATGGGTCAATTAGAAGACATGGCGATGTTTGTACGCATTGTTGAGGCAGGTAGTATTACTAAGGCTGCTGAGCAGTTAAATATTGCAAAATCAGCCGTCAGTCGCCGACTTAAAGAATTGGAAGAGCGTTTAGGCAGTCAATTAATCAGCCGTACTACCCGCCAATCTAAATTGACGCAAGCTGGTGAGCAATACTATCAGCAAGTGAACAATATCTTACGTGCGGTTGACGCTGTCAATGAGCATGCTACTGACGCTCCTATGCGTATTGAAGGTACGCTAAAAATGACAGCGCCGTTGTCCTTTGGACTCATGCATCTGAACGATGTGATTGATAAATACGCCAATAAACATCCCAATCTGAGATTCGATCTGGATTTTTCTGACCGACGTATTGATTTGATTGAAGAAGGCTATGAGTTGGCCATTCGAATCGGAGAGCTACAAGATTCTAGCTATCAAGCAAAAAAGTTGGCATTGATTCGTTGTGTGATTTGCGCCAGTCCCGATTACTTAGCAAGAATGGGCATGCCTGAGACGCTGGAAGATTTAGACAACCATGCGCTGTTGCAATACAGTCTCGGTCAAACCAATAGTATAAACTTGGTGGATACTGAAGGCAGAAGTCATCATCGTACGATAGATGCCAAAATCAAAGCCACTAATGGTGAGTTCTTAGTGGATTTGGCAGTTAAAGGACATGGCATTACCTTTGTGCCGACTTTTATTGCTTATAAACAACTGGCGCTGGGCGAGCTTGTACCTGTTTTCCAACACTATCAACTGCCAACCCTAACCGCTTATGCTGTTTATCCAAAGAACCGTTTTTTGTCGCAGCGTTGTCGCTACTTGATTGATTTTATTGCAGAGCAATTCGGTGATAATCCGTACTGGGATCAGTATTAATCAACACTCTTATTATCCCTAACAATATCAATTGCTATTGATTTTGGGTCGCCTTCTCCTCTTTAACCCGACTAATCGTCAGCCCCGTAAACCCGAATAGCAACGTCAGTAGCAATGACAAGTAACAGAAGAACGCATAAGGTAGATAGTCTAATACCGGTACCCCTAATGCCTGACTGATAAACACCCCGCACACACTCCAAGGCACCAATGGATTAATCACCGTTCCTGCATCCTCAATCGTCCGAGATAAATTCTTAGGATGTAAATGTAAGCGCTCAAACGTCGAACGAAATGCCGTACCTGATAATAGAATACTCAAATACTGCTCACCGATTAGCACGTTAATGCTCAGCGCCGACATCGCTGCCGCAAAGATCGCTCGCCCTGAAGTCGTCAACGTGTCCTTAATACCAGAAAGCAGTGCTGGCAAAATCCCTAGTGCCGTTAATAGACCGCCTAAACTTAATGCCAGTATCACAATCGCCTGTGTAAAGAACATACTCTGTACACCGCCACGTGACAGCATACCACCTACTTCCCCTAGCTCTAATGACTCAGCAGGAGCATAGCCTGCAAACAGATACCCACCCAATTGTCCAAAGCTTGGTGAGCTATGCACATAAGTAATAATAAGTGCAGCGGCAATGGTACAGATAATCGTATAAATCGCATTGACCCGAAACAGGGCTAGCCCAACCAATATCACAAATGGCAGTACCGAATATCTATGTACCAAGCCACTGTCTATCAGCTGACCTTGCAATATGGTCACTTGACTCAGATCAGCACTGGTCGTCTGTCCTGAGAACATCCAAAACAAGATCACCGTCAATATCCATGCAGGTACTGTCGTATACATCATATTGCGAATATGCTCAAACAGATCGATACCCACTACAGAGGACGCAATCGTACAAGTATCAGACAAGGGTGACATCTTATCACCAAAGAACGCACCTGATACTACTGCCCCTGCCGCTATCGCCACATTGGCATCAAAGGCATTACTCATGCCAATAAACGCCACGCCCAAGGTAGCTGCAGTCGTCAAACTACTACCCAAAGCAATACCGATAATAGAGGTTAAGATAAAGGCAGAGATATAGTAGTACTCAGGTGAGATCAGCTGAAAACCTACATACATGAGTGTAGGAATCGCCCCTGACATCATCAGAGCCGCCACCATCAGTCCGATAAAGAAGAACAAATAGATGGCACCAATACCACGCATGACACCTGAGGCCATTTGCGCTTGCATGTCATCAAAGCTGAGTCCTTTATACATACCGATAGCCAGTAGCACACAGATAGCCAATATAAGAGACAGATGAGGCACCCAGCCAAAGCCAATCATGGTGATGCCCATGATACCGATGACGATGGCGGATATAATAAAGGCGAGCTTGGCACTGATTAATGTGAGCGGTTTTGGTGGCATGACACATCCTTAAAATGCCAGTAAATACTGGCACTAAATTGATTTTAATTTTGATGGTAGAAGTATGGTTGAAGTGATTTGTTAGTAAAGCAACCTATTACTTACCCAGTAAGTCATCGGTCTTAGCTGCCATGACGAAATCATTGCGATGCAAACCTTTGATACTATGCGACCACCAAGTGACCGTAGCCTTACCCCACTCTACCAATATACCTGGATGATGCCCTTCTACTTCAGCGATGTCTGCCAGTTGATTGGCAAATGCCATTGCTGAGACGAAGTTTTTAAATTTATACTGACGCTGCAATTGTTGAATACCATCCACCTCAATTAGTGACCAATCAGGAATTTGCGGTAATAATTCTCGTGCTTCGGCTTCATCGACTTTCGGTGCGCCAATGCGGCAAGCTTCGCAGCTGTTTTGTGATAGTGCTGTCATAATAAAATCCTTTTATAATGGCTGTTTTCGATGTCAGTTTTTAATGGTTGTTTTGATAACTACTTTCTAATACTCGTACATCAATGCTGATATAGCTTTGCTGCTATCTCAATATTCCGCACTGAAGTGTTGGTTTTCATGTTTAATTTTGAATTGACGTTTTTAACGAGTTTTTTCTGGATAAGTCGGCTTAAATAGTCCAAGCGACATAGCTTTTTTGACCGCACCCATGATGTCACTATTGACGATATCAAATAAGGTATCTAATTCATCAATGACATAGTAGATCGGCTGTAACTGATCGATACGATAAGGCGTCCGCAACACATCGAGCAAATCAAACGCTCGGTGCTCAGGTTGAGACTGAGGTTGAGATTGCGGCTTGTTTTGAGCGACTGAAAGCTCTTGCGGCATCCGATCAAGTGCGTAGACTGTTTCAGAAGGTGAGCTCAATATACCGCCGCCGTAAATTCTACGATTTTCTACGCGACTGCCAACCAAGCCAAACTCGATGGTAAACCAATACAGCCTTGCTAGAAACCAGCGCTCCTCTTTTGTTGCGCTAAGACCAAGCTTACCATACGTTTCATTGAAGGCTGCAAACGCAGGATGGGTCAATAGCGGACAATGCCCAACGATTTCATGAAAGATATCAGGCTCTTCAATATAGTCCATGTCATCAAATCGACGAATAAACGTCGCCACAGGAAAGGACCTGTCTCTTATACACATCTCCGAGCCCACGAGACGGACTCCTATCTCGT
>CAJXUF010000134.1 GCA_913061175.1 uncultured Psychrobacter sp. | reverse complement strand
TACGAGATAGGAGTCCGTCTCGTGGGCTCGGAGATGTGTATAAGAGACAGAAACTCTTCTTCACTACCATCAGAAAAAATAATCGCACAGCATTCAGTTGGCATGTATTGACCGCCTTTTTCTCGGATCGTTCTGATACCTTTGACGCCGATGATGTCATATTTGCCCAATTTATCTAGATTATGCTTAGTGTAACTACAGTAAGTGCTGTATATCCATTTCAAATCTTCGAAATCTTGGCCCTTGGTCAGGGTCAAAGTTGCATCAAAAAGCTCCTTTACGATGGCATCATAGTATTTCTGTGCTTCTTTTAGGGTATTAAAGACATAGTCTTTGCTTTCTATCGTGACGGTTTTGGCGGCCATGTTTATTTCCAATTAAAATATTTAATAAAAGACGTTTAATAATACGAGGGTAGTTGTACTGATTAACAACGAAAAAAGGGCCAGAGATGGCCTGACCCTTTTACATTCGACAAGTTTAGCTAGTTAACTGTTTAGTAGATAAGTTGTTCAGCTTCTAAACTATTCAGCAGCTGCTAAGAAATCTGGCAACTCTGCCGCTTGTTTCTCAAGTTTTTTAAGCTTCTTTTTACCAAGGCCGCCCAGTACATCAACTGCATGACGCAAGCGAGTCAATGTCATATCAGCACCGATAATTGCCATAGAGTTCATGACTGGCGTCGATGAGGTGCTACCAGCGATAGCGATAAAGAACGGCGCCATAAAGTCACGCATCTTAATATCAAGATGAGCAGCAAGGCCTTTTAGCGTGGCATAGATGTTTTCTTCTGACCAAGTTGGTAAGACTTCTAACTGCCAAAGGGCTAATTGCAGCATCTCGATAATTTGCTCAGGGGTGAGTGATTTATGAGTAAAGCTCTCAGCATTGATGTCAGGTAGGTTTTGGAAATAGAAACCACCCCAATTAACCGCATCAGACAATAGCTCGATACGTGGCTGAATCGCCGCTGCGATCGCGGTCAGTTTGTCACTGTTGCTGGCCCATTCAAGGATTTTATTCTTTAATTCTTCAGGGCTAAGCGCACGTAGCCATTCTGCATTGAGCCAGTTTAGCTTTTCGATATCGAAGATAGGGCCACCAAGCGACACACGCTGAATATCAAAGCTGGTAATCATTTCTTCTAGCGTAAACTGCTCAGCATCATTAGGCATTGAGTAACCCATACGACCAAGATAGTTTAGCAGCGCTTCAGGTAGCACGCCTGCATCACGATAGTAGGTGATAGAAGTTGGATTTTTACGCTTAGACAGTTTTGATTTGTCCGGGTTGCGCAGTAGCGGCATGTGGCAAAGCGTCGGCATTTCCCAACCAAAATAATCATAAAGCAGTTGATGTTTAGGCGCAGAGTTCAGCCACTCTTCACCGCGCATCACATGAGTGATTTCCATCAAATGGTCATCGACGACGTTGGCTAAATGATACGTTGGCATGCCGTCTGTTTTTAGCAGTACTTGCATATCGACTTGAGTCCAAGGGAACTCAACCGTACCGCGCAGCATGTCTTGTACCTGACAAGTGCCTTCGGTCGGTACACGCATACGAATCACGTGCGGCTTGCCCTCGCTTACCAATTGCTCGGTTTTTTCTGGAGCAAGATGAGCACAGCGACCATCATAACGAGGGGTCTCGCCATTGGCCATTTGCTCAGCACGCATAGCGTCTAACTCTTCACTGGTACAAAAACAGCGGAACGCATGGTCTTTTTCTATGAGTATCTCGGCGTGTTTTCTGTAGATATCGCTACGCTCGCTCTGACGATAAGGGGCGTGTGGGCCACCAATATCTGGGCCTTCTGCCCAATCCAGACCAACCCAGCGTAAGGCGTCCAAAATCATTTGCTCTGATTGCTCAGTTGAGCGAGTTTGATCAGTGTCTTCGATACGTAAGATGAATTCGCCGCCGTGAGCTTTGGCAAAAGCCAAGTTAAATAGGGCAATATAGGCAGTACCTACGTGTGGGAAGCCAGTTGGTGATGGGGCGATACGCGTACGTACAGGGCGCGTGCTGTCAGTAGAGGTTTGCATGATAAAAGTCTCAAAGTTTGCTATCGATATAAGCTATCAGTATAAATAGCGATGAAAGATATGAAGTCGATGTTAAGAAATAGCGTAAAATATAGCGCTAGTATAACAGAGACATGTGATATTTTTAATGAAAAGCCCTTCTAGTGCTTGACTACAGGTGTATCCTTGCGATAATAATGCTAAGCAAGTCATAACTTGTTTATTTTCATCTAATTACTGGCCAGTACGGTCGTCATCTATTGAGTTGTTTGTGTCCCTATCAAAGTCTAAGCCAAAATCGAAAGCCAGTCCTTCTGCTGCCGCTGATCTCTCTGAGTCAGTGTCTAGTCCTTCTGCTATAAAGGATGCGTCTATGCAAGATGTCGATCTGGATGTTACTCACGCCAGTCATGAGGGCGATATCACGTCTGATGAATTAAGTTTTGTCCATGATGCGGTGCTGCTGCAAGAGACTGTCGCAGCAGTACTAGGTGTGAAGTCCTTGCCCAAGCAAAAAGAAGGCGACCAACATAGCTTAAATATAAGTGGTATCTACGTTGATGCGACTTTTGGTCGTGGCGGCCATAGCCGACTGCTATTAAGTCAACTTGCAGATGACGCTACACTGATTGTCTTTGACAAAGATCCGACCGCCATTAGTGTGGCGCAAGAGCTGGCAAGCAAAGACAGCCGTGTGCGTGTGGTTCACGATAGTTTTGCGACGTTGACCGACAGTCTAGCTGCTATGGGCATCAGTGAAGTTGATGGCTTGATGGCGGATTTGGGCATTTCATCACCGCAGATTGATGATGGTAGTCGCGGCTTTAGTTTTATGCGCGACGGGGCAGTAGACATGCGTATGGACACCAGCCGTGGCCAGTCAGTTGCTGAATGGCTTGAGAAAGTCGATGATGAAACGTTGGCCAATGTGCTTTATGAGTTTGGCGAAGAGCGTCATAGCCGCCGTATTGCACGCGCTATCAAACAAATGGAGAGCTACGAGTCTACGCTTGAATTGGCAGAAGTGATCAAAGTAGCGCATCCCAACTGGCAACGCGGCAAACATCCAGCCACACAAAGCTTTCAAGCCATGCGTATTTTTATTAACAATGAGCTGGGCGATGTTGATGACTTTTTAGAGCAAAGTATTCCTATCTTAAAGTCAGGTGGGCAGCTTGCGGTCATTAGCTTTCACTCATTAGAAGATCGCCGTATCAAGCAGTTTTTGCAGCGTCATAGTAAAGGGCAGTATCCAGAAGACGAAAACCTGCCAATGCCGCCAAATCGTCCGCGCTATTTTAGCAAGCCAAAACGTGTTGGCCCAAGCAAAGCTGAGACCAGTCAGAATCCGCGCGCGCGTAGTGCATGGCTGCGTATGGCAACGCGTACTGACACAGCTTATGAGCAGACAATAACATCATAGAACACCATGATGCCGCAAGTCATAGTCGAATATGACTATTGAGTAGTCTAAGATTGCTAATGCTTGTCTAAATGATGCGTAAATGTCCTAATGGCTACGCCACTGTTAAAAATCTGTAAATATTGTCTGTTAGGCTCAGCAGTTGGTTTTTATCTGCTTAATAGTTGAATGGCTTTATATGTAGTACATCCATGCAACGTGTTTGGTTGTGGTATGACCTATTGATAGCCATGAGTTGTGATGACTTGCGGCTCCTGAATATATTGGCTATTGGATGTTTTTTTTAGGTTTAGTTTTTACACTTATAAGTGTCTTTGGTTTTATATTTATCGATGGTATGACCGAATAATGACACGTTCATCTTTCGCAATCCGTTATCTACTCTATCGTTTACGTTCACCTTTTTGAGATAGTCATGGCAATATCTGACAAACCTGCGAATCGCCGCACTGCTACACCTTACAATACCGATGTCGGCGAGCTATTCGTGCGCCGGTTTAATGTGGTGAGCATTTATGTAGTCGTGCTACTGCTATTGGCAGCCACGATTGTATGGAGTGGTATCAAAACTGCCGAAGAAGTTCAGCAATATCATCAGGACTACAAAACCTTGCAAGACATGAAAAAACAAGAACGTAAGCTACAAGTAGAGCATCAGCGTCTATTGATTGAGCAGCAAACCTTTAGCGCCACACCGCAGATTGCTAGTCGAGCGGTTGCTGAATTGGGTATGTATTCGCCAACATTAAAGGATAAGTTGATTATCCAGCCTGGTGTAGCAACGGCATTGGTGCCAGTGGTTACGGAAGACTCAGATGAAGATATGAATGACGTTATTGGGCCACGTGCCTCTACCGACATCTCTCCTGAAGAATCAGCGACGGAGGCAGGACAATGAGTGAGAAACAGTCTAAATCCACCGCAAAAAACACCAGCAAAAAACCAGCCAGCGGCAAGGTAACCAAACCTCTCCGCCGAGCCAGTGCGGCTAAATCTGGTCAGACGAGCAGCAAGCCCGATAAAGCTGCAAGCAATCGTAAGGCAAAATTGTTTGGTCGCATCAAAAAAAGCGATACCCAAGGCGCTTATACCAGTGTAAAAAATCGCAAAAGTAAGATGGTTTTTTCGAGCAAAGCGTCAGGTGCGTCAGCTCTCGGGGGTTTCGAACAAGACAAAAACCGTTTTCGTATGGTCTGGGGTCTAGCGCTGGTCATATTGGCGCTACTGATTAGCCGCGCTTATTATATTCAGGTTGCCAACGCACAGTTCTATCAAGACAAAGGTAATGAGCTCATTACCAGTGAGCGCACCCAAAAGTCTTATCGAGGTATGATTACTGATCGTAATAATTTACCACTTGCAGTCAGTGCGCCGCTCGCGACAGTTTCGTTTAGTCCACATGATTACTCGCGTGAATATTACGAGCTAAAGCGCATTATCATCACTAATCCTAGCAGTCCACAATTACAGGCGCGTATGCAAAAGCGTCTGGATAATATGGATCTGACAAAGCTAGCCGCTGCTGCCAATATCTCGGTCGATGAACTAAAGAAAGTCACGGCCATTGATGACAGTATCGATGTGACTGATGAGAAAGCCGTAAAAGCTGCTTTGCCATCTGGCGCAGGTTCGCACTATTTGCCACTGCTTAATAAGGTCACACCTGAGATTGCCCAAAGCGTCAGTTCGCTTGATTTCCCTGGCGTCTACGAAAAGAATTTCTTTCAGCGTTATTATCCACAGCCACAGTCTAATGCACAGTTACTAGGTTTTATGGGTCAAAACGCCAAAGATCCTGAAGGCGGTTACGAAGGCCGTGCTGGTATTGAGCGTCAGTATGAAAAAGATCTGGCGGGTGATGACGGAAAAGTACTGGTTCTAAAAGACGCCAAACAAAACAGTCTAAAAGAAATCAAACAAATAGAGCCAGAAGTACCCGGCAAAGATGTGGCATTGACGATTGATTCGCGCTTACAGTATTTGCTATATAAAGAGCTAGAAAAAGCTGGACGCTTGCAAAAAGCCCGCTGGTCAACGGGTATGATCGTTGATGTGCAGACTGGTGAAGTGTTGGCGTTATCGACATGGCCGTCGTTTAACTCGAACAACCTTAATGAAATGACGGGTGAAAACCAGCGTAACCGCGCACTGTTAGATGTGTTTGAACCAGGTTCGGTTATGAAACCGTTTACCGTTGCGGCAGCGCTAGACTCGGGTAAATATACGCCAACCACTCTAATTGATACCAATCCCGGTTCGATTCGCGTACGCGGCTACACCATTCGAGATCATAATAATTTGGGCATGATTAACATGGCCACGCTACTACAGAAATCTAGTAACGTTGCCTCTACCAAGATTGCGCTATCACTGCCAGCCGATGCTATTAGTAATATGCAACGACAGTTTGGCTTTGGCTCAAAAACACCTTTGCAGTTCCCAGGTGAGGGTAGTGGTCTGATCGTCACGCCAAAAGAAAAAGAAACCTCGCGTCGTGCGACGGTTAGTTATGGTTATGGTCTACAAGTGACATTGGCACAGGTTGCACAGGCGTATTCAGCCCTAGCAGCAGGGGGAGTCATGCATCCATTAACTTTAATTAAAGATGACAAGTCGCAGCCAAGCAAACGTATTATGGCGCATGAGCAGGCAATGTCGATTGTACAGATGCTTGAGAGCGTGACTGAGCCCGGTGGTACGGCGAAAGCCGCTGCTATTGATGGATATCGCGTGGCAGGTAAGACAGGTACGTCACGCCGTATCAATCCAGATGGTGGTTACTATACTGATCAGTATCGTAACGTCTTTGCTGGCATGGCACCTGCATCTAATCCAAAGCTGGTAGGCGTAATGCTTATCGAAGACCCACGTGGTCAGATTTATGCTGGTCTCACAGTCGCCCCTGTCTTCCATAATGTGATGAAAGAAGCATTGCGATTGTATAATGTGCCTTTGGATAAGCCACTAAAAACGGAAGCGCAGTAAGCGTTCAATTATTTTAAATGTTCAGTTCTACTGAGCTGACACGTTTTAACTGTTTAGGATTTATCTATGACTATATCATCGCTAGATAGCGCTACTGTTACTTTACAACAGCTTATAAATGCCAATAAAAGCCAGCAGCAAAAACTGGCTGAGCAGCTTACAGCGATGATAGCAACATCGATTCAGGCAGGTTCAGATCAATCCCAGTCTATTGCCCATATTCCGTTTCAACAGTTTCGCTTAGACAATCGCCAATTGGATGCGAATGACGTATTTGTCCTGTTAAAAAGTCAAACAGCCAACCCTCAAAAAAGTCGCGATTATCTATTGCAAGCCATTGAACAAGCCGCGTTTGTTCTCTCAGAGATTGACCCTATTGTTTTGCTTAGCGAAGCAACAAATCTCTCAAATACCAGTAGTGAACCTAAGACAGATAGTATTGCTAATGCACAGCAGCAACTAGCAGCATTGCCATGCCCTGTCTTATACGTTCCTAACATTCGCGACTTTTTGGGTAGCTTAATTCAAGCGCGCCTGCAATATCAGCAGCCATTGACTCTACCGACCGTGGTTGCGGTGACTGGTACGAATGGCAAAACAACCATCAGCCAATTAGTAGCACAGCTTACCCAGTTGATGGGTCAGAGTAGCGCAGTAATGGGTACTGCAGGTAATGGTAGACTTGGCGCTCTGGTGCAAGCCAGCCATACCACGGGCGATGCGTTAGCTGTCCAGCATTTCCTATATCAAATGGGAATAGAGAAGGCAGAGATATTGGCATTAGAGGCCAGCTCTCACGGGTTGGATCAGCAACGTCTACAAGGTATGCCAGTCACTGTGGCGATTTATACCAATTTGAGCCGTGACCATTTAGATTACCATGCTGATATGGCAGAATATGCCGCTGCCAAAGCCAAGCTGTTTGATAAAGCGCATTTCCCAGATTTGACCCATGCCATTATCAACATCGATGATGAGCACGCTCAGGTTATGTTAGATACGGCAAACGCTAGCGGTTTGACGGTATGGACATACAGTTTGGATTCATTAAAAGCTGCTACTTTTGTTGCCGCTGATATTACGCCGAGTCTGCAAGGCGTCAAAATAAATCTGCGTACTGATTTTGGTGATGAGAAAGCTGACAACATAGAGATTGTCAGTCCATTATTAGGTCGCTTCAATGTAGCCAATTTGCTCGCAGCGATAGCAGCCGTCGTAGCACTTGATACTGACTTGGCTATGAATATCGAGCGTATTGCGCCTGCTGTTGCACAGTTGCAAGGTGCGGTTGGGCGTATGCAGCGTGTACCGTCAAATGATGGCTGCTTTATCGTTGATTATGCGCATACTCCAGATGCGCTAAGCCAAGTGCTGGCAAGCTTAAAAACCCACTGTAAAGGTCAGCTATGGGCAGTATTTGGTTGCGGTGGAAATCGTGATGCAGGCAAGCGACCGTTGATGGCGCAAGCAGGTCTGGCAGGTGCTGATCGAGTTGTTTTGACTGCAGATAATCCACGTACCGAAGACCCCAAGATGATTTTGCAAGATATGCAGGCTGGTATGACCGCTGAGCAATATCAACGAACCCATATCGAGCCTGCCCGCCAAACCGCTATTGAATATGCAGTTAGTCACTCAGGTGTGGATGATATCGTAGTCATCGCAGGTAAAGGTCACGAAACCTATCAAGAGATTAACAACGTTCGCTATGATTTCGATGACAGTGTTGTTTTGCAGCAGGCATTGAATCAAGCGGGACGTGTGTAATTAATTGGCTTTCGATACATGAATTAGTAAAAATTGATCATTAAATATAAAAATTAAGTAGTCATCATATAAGGTAATCATTATGACAGCCGACACCGATAATACTGTCCAGTCGCAAGGGCTTTATGTTTGGCAAATGGACAATCTGCTCGCAGCGACCACGTCGCTCGATGGGCATTGGCAACTACCACAAGGCCATGCAGCAGAGCAGACTGCTTTAGCCAGTAAGCGGATAGCCACCGATACCCGCACGATAAAGCCAGGCGATATATTTTTGGCGCTAAGCGGCGATAATTTTGATGGACACGATTACATCGAGACAGCGATATCAAAAGGCGCTGTTGCCGCTGTTGTCTCGCGTCCTATATCGTTG
>CAJXUF010000133.1 GCA_913061175.1 uncultured Psychrobacter sp. | reverse complement strand
ACTCTATGTTGATAGGGTCTCTTTTTTTATGGCTAGTAAATGGTTGCTAAAACGGTTGCTTTGAGGATAGCTATTTCAAAAGTAAAAGGCTCTACTCAGCTTTTTCTGTCTCTGCAACGTTAGATTCATCTTCATCTACCATTACGATGGCCACATCTTGCTGTTGCCGCTCGTCAATAGCATCTTGTTCTAATACTTCTTCAGTTGCCAGGATCGCACCGTCAGATTTTTGCGATTGGTATTTCAAAGTAGCGAGCGCACCAAGGACACCGACGACAAGTATGATGATAAGAATGACAGGATTTTTCCATAGCGGTGTGGAAGCCTCATATTCGATGGGCTTTTCACTAGTAGTGGTCGGTGTATTATCGTTATTGCCGCCGATTAGTCCCAAACTTACTAAAGGCGGTTTAGGCGGATTGGCTGGTTCAGAGTTAACGCGCAGTCGATTTCGACTGAGATAGATATCTGAGATTTTGGCCAACTGCAATAACCAACGTTGATGTGGTAAGGCAACGGCATGCATTTCGGTAAATACCAACATATCGTTGTGACGACCCTGCTGTAGATTGTCAGGTGAACGCCCAATGGCTTTTAAATAATTGCCTGTTGCCATTTGCATATCTTGCACAGGTTCATAGTTTTCAGGTTTGAATCCAGTCAGCTCATACCAGTAAGGATCAAAAGAAGGTGGAGTGCTTGATAGCTGCTCAGCATTTAATAAAGTACGTTCCGTATTACTCTCTGAGTTGTTCTCTATCGCTTCAACAGCTTCAGTAGTTGATTCGAGCAAGTCACTATTGCTTCCTGTCTCAGCAGATGAGGTATGCGTATGCTCTGGGCTAAATCGGGCTGCTGATAAAAACTGTGGTTGTAGCGCAAACCATTTATTGATCTCATCACTGTCTAGCTGACTGTATTCTGTCAGAATAGCCAATTCACGCAGCACAATCACGCACAAGGAGGTGAGTAGAGTTTGAGCCTGCTGCATCGTTGCATCAATCTTCTCAGCGATATGTTCGCTTGCCTTTATGACACGAGCGTTATCACTAAATACGGCATCTGCCGCATCGTGACGATGGTAGAGTGTGGCGCTAATGGTTGCAAAGTTCATTGAGTTATACTGTCGTAACTCTTTGACAGCACCACGACCAAACAGCTTTTTGCTGACTGCCTGTCCCTGATGACGCTGCTGATAGGCGAGCAGCGCACTTACGATGGCTTGTAGACTGGCATCCATTCCTAAGCGAGCTTGCGGTAGAGAGAGCTGTGCCGCATCGGCCAAAAGTGACAGCATAGGCTGGGTATCATGATATAAAAAATCATACATCGACACACGTGTCGGTGAAATAGTCGTCATAATCTGCTAGCATCAAAAAGTGTGCCCCTATATTACGGTGCCAAATGTCTTGATACAATCCCTTGATAATAGAAATTTTCAATCATTTTACTAATAACCTTGATAGTAATCTGATGAATGACAGATAGTCGGAAGCATTTATGACCAATAATAAGACGCTTGATAAACAACTCGTGATTAATATCGCTGAGCAAACATTAACGCTGTACCAGCAGCAAACTGAGGTTGCACAATATGTAGTCTCCACTGCAAAAAATGGTATTGGTAGTCAGCAGGATAGTGGTTGCACGCCGCTCGGTAGGCATGTCATTGAACAAAAAATAGGTGGTAGCGAGCCTATGAATGCGGTATTTGTCGGGCGTGTGCCGACAGGTGAGATATATGATGCCAATCTTGGTGAGCTACATCCCAAGCGTGACTGGATATTGAGCCGTATTCTTTGGTTAAGCGGTCTTGAAGAAGGGTTAAACAAAGGTAGCAATGGCCAAGGTGGCTGCGATACTTATGAGCGCTATATCTATATTCACGGCACACCAGATACTGAACCAATGAGTATTCCGCTATCACATGGCTGTATCCGTATGCGTAATGAAGATATTGTAGAATTGTTTGAGCAAGTAGAAGAGGGTATGCCTGTTACTATTATTGCTAATTAGGACATGTTGTACATTTAGCCATGGCGCTGACAGAGACTATTTCAACGCAATAAAAAAAGACAGTCTGCTATATAACAAGCTGTCTTTTTTATGGGGCAGTTTTACTTTATGAAAGCAGTATCCGTCATAAACATAATATTCCTACTTCTACCAAAACGTTGAGCTGTCCGCAAATTTTGCTAAACGTGCATCAATATGACTCTGGTCATCAGTCAGTATGGCCGTAAACCAACCCGCACCATATAAAGCATTAGCGTCTGTCTTTGATTTCAATTCATAAAACTGCTGATATTGATTATCATCGTTCAGTTGTTCTAACGCTTTTTGCGCTTTTATCAGCCTTTTTAGCCAACGTTTGGTTTTCTTTTTAGCTTTTTTCTTACTTAGTAAAGGCGTAGAAAATTCACTGATGTAACGCAAATCTCTTAACTGATTGAGCAGCTCGCTTTCAGGTTGGTCATTATCAGCAATGTCTGTGTTTACATCTAGATCTATGTCATCGCTCACAAGCTCAGCAACACTTACTTCATCACTTATTTTGTCAGCTTTTTTATTGGTTTTAAGGCATTTTTTATATTGTTTAGAGAGGACTTTCGTTAGCTTATCGCAGGCAAGCTGATCAGTCTGAGGTTCAATGCTGGGGTCGCTCATAGTAAAGGCAATCAGCTCTAGCAAGGTTATCTGAAAGTCATTGGCTTGTAGCGTATTGATGGGCGTGATTTTGATATTTTCAATATCTGCTGTCCAGTCGACGGCAGGCGCGCCACATGCTTGTAGCTCAGGTTCGATCTGTGCATTGATATAAGCAAGTTGATAGTAATCGCTAAGCAAGGTTGCAGTTTGCTTTAGTATTGGCAGCCATTCAGGGTTAATCTCATCAGAGAAGTCAGCAAATGCTTTCAACGCAGTACGCAAGCGATCAATACCAATCCGCAACTGTAGAATATGATCGTCATCTATACTGCCAGCGACGATAGCACTGCTGTTTGGTAATATCTGCAATAAGCAATTATGTACGACCGCACGTATAAAGGCAGGTGCACTGCTGTCTTTGTCTATTTGCAATTGACTTAGGTTTGCGTTGACCGCTAGACTGTGTTTTTGTCCGTTAATAAGTAAGCTACCGTTTTCAGCTTTGGTAACGGTGGATAGACACAGCTTATAGCGCTTGCACCATGTTTTGGCAGTCGTAAATAGAAAATCTAAATCTCCTGACACCAGTTCAAACTCTATCTCTTGAATGGCTTTGCGTAGCGAGTCATCAGTACCATGGATGATTTCTCCCTGATCGTAAGCCATTTCGATGCAATTATCGGTTTCATCCTCATTACTTTCTGTCAGCAACCGCGTAGTGCGCTCGACGTCAGTCACATAAAGTCGTGTTAACGTCTTTACTAGCTTTTTGAGTTTAAAATCAGTCAATACCGCAGCGATTGGAGTGTCTGCATATATCGTCAAATCAGGTATCAGCTCATTATTATCGAGCATCGCTTGTACTTGATCATTATCGAGTACAGCATTGTGCTCCAAGCGTGCAGCAATTCCATCACCACCAGCTTTAATGGTTTGTACCCATGTATCGCCTTCTTTGCGAATACGCAGACCGATACCTGCCTGTGCAAGCTGTTGGTCATGCGTATCGTAATAATGTGCAGCCAGTTGCGTCACTTGTGAGGATTTAACGTGCGTCTGACGCATTAATCCCTTCAGTCGTGACTCTGGTACCAAAAACTTCAGCTCTATCTCTTGCATATTAGCTCCTAATAATTCTGACTGATGGCTCTGATCGGTAGTTGTGATAAACAGTTATTAGTCTACCATTCTCTGATTATTTAAACCGCAATAAAAAACCGCCCTACATGATGTAGGACGGTTTTTTGATAAATACTGCTAGTCTGTCGGTTATTAGAACTGGTTCATCGTGTTCTTGCCGCCGCCAGCTTTCAGAGCGTTATCGCCTGAGAAGATTTCTTTGTGGTCATCGCCAAGGTCAGAACCAGCCATTGCTTGGTGCTTAACACAAGAGATACCTTCGCGGATTTCTTTACGCTGTACGCCAGCTGCATAAGCAAGCATGCCTTCTTCACCGAAGTAACCTTTAGCAAGTTCATGAACGCTAAGAGCAGTCGTGTGGTAAGTCGGTAGCGTGATTAAGTGATGGAATACACCAGCTTCACGTGACGCATCACGTTGGAAGTTCTTAGCGGCTACGTCAGCGGCTGCATCAAGTTCAGTACCGTCGTAATCAGCACTCATCAAGTCATCTTTATTGTATGCAGAGATGTCTTTGCCTTCTTCTTCCCACTGAGCGATAACTTGCTTACGGAAGTTAAGCGTCCAGTTGAATGATGGGCTGTTGTTGTATACAAGCTTGGCTTTAGGCTGTTGCTCTTTGATACGGTCAACCATCATTTTGATGTGTTCTACGTCTGGAGTCGGTGTTTCGATCCATAGTAGGTCAGCGCCGTTTTCTAGAGCAGTTACGCAGTCAAGTACAACACGGTCAATGTTGGTCTCTTCACGGAACTGATATAGACCGTTAGGTAGACGAACTGGGCGTACTAGTTTGCCATTGTGCTTAAGTAGGCTGTCATTTTCTTGAGCATTTTCTAGCGTTACTTCTTCCATTTCGATGAAATCGATGTATTTAGAAGCAAGGTCACCTGGCTCATTTGATACTGGAATTTTTTGCGTTAGTGATGCGCCTTCAGAGTCAGTACGAGCAACGATAACACCGTCTTCAACACCAAGCTCTAAGAATGCATAACGAATAGCGTTTAGCTTAGAGATGAAGTCTTCATGCGGTACAGTTACTTTACCAGCCTGATGACCACATTGCTTAGCGTCAGATACTTGGTTTTCAACCTGAATGGCACAAGCACCAGCTTCGATCATTTGCTTAGTCAATAGGTAAGTGGCTTCTTCGTTACCGAAACCTGCATCGATATCAGCGATGATTGGCACAACATGTGAATCAAAGTTTTCGATTTTTTCTAGGATAGCTGAAGTATCTTGGCCAGCTTCTTCAGCAGCGTTTAGCTCACGGAAGTAGTCGTTCAATACTTTAGCATCTGCTTGACGCAAGAAGGTGTAGATTTCTTCGATTAGCTTAGGTACTGACGTCTTTTCATGCATAGATTGGTCAGGTAGTGGACCAAACTCAGAGCGTAGGGCAGCTACCATCCAACCTGAAAGGTAGATATAAGTTTTAGAAGTCGTACCGAAATATTTTTTCTTAGCGTACATAGTTTGCTGTGCAACAAAACCGTGCCATGCACCTAAAGACTGCGTGTACTGAGACGTATCATTGTCATAATCTTCCATGTCTTGACGCATGATTTTTGCAGTATATTTTGCGATATCCAAACCCGTTTTGAAACGGTTTTGTGACATCATACGTGCAGCATCAACTTCGCTAATGTTCTGCCAGTTGCCGTGCTTTTGCTTTAATTCACGTACTAAGTCGATCGCTGATTTATATGCAGTTGACATTTATAGTCTCCTTGGTGGGGTGTAAAAACAAATAAATTAATTGTTAAAATAATGGGTCTGTCGTTTTACTAAAATCCGCTTTACTAAAACCTTTGTACTAAAAAGTAATATTCAAAATTTGGTCTATCATTTATCTATTGAGGCTCTATTTACCCTAAACAAACCGCTAGGCTATTACAAGAAATTTGCTGAACTCAACAGTTGAAAATAATTGCTGGTTTATAAATATTTATCGATTCTCACTATATATCTAAAAGGTATCTGAATACTTAATAGGCAGTGATGTCATAATTGGTAGCAAGAGATGTTACAATAATGAGGTCAATTAACCGTATTTAACGACTGATAAAAACCATTAATATATTACTTAGCGACAATATTTAATCGGATGAAAACAGCTTATGAACCTAAAGTTCGTCATCTATGCTGCAAATCCTTTATAGAACTCACTATAACCACCTTACCAAGATTTATCTAATTTATGATAGTTATCTTTGGTATTTCTGTATGATATAATGTTTATATAACAGGGCCTTACGATAGGTTGAATGAGTTATAATGGATAGCTAATAGAAAAATCCAGAACAAAATTAGTAAAAAATAATGAGATTATGCTGTTACAGCGCACAAATCACCGTAGCAGCACTACAAATGCCAGCCTTAATATGGCGTTTATTCAAAAGCCAAGAGAACCAAATATGAATTTGCAGCGGGTTGATTTAAATTTATTAGTCCATCTAGATGTGTTGCTACGAGAAAAAAACGTTACTCGCGCAGCCGAGCAGCTTGGGATTACTCAGCCTGCTATGAGTAATATCTTGCGCCGTTTGCGTAAGCTGTTTAATGATCCATTATTGGTACGCTCATCTGAGGGTATGACGCCGACTGAACGTGCCCTTGAGTTACAGCCACGTATTCGTGAGATACTGGCAGATTTGACGCAAGTATTAGAGCCACGTACCGAATTCCGGCCTTATAGCACCTCTCGCGTCTTTCGTATTATGACGTCAGATTATGCAGAAGCGACGCTAGTTCCTAAACTGGTCAAAGCCCTACGCTCAGAAGCACCCAATGTTATCTTGGATTTCTTGACACCATCGGACGTCTCTTATCGGGATATGGAGCAGGGGCGCGTTGACTTAGCGATTAACCGCTTTAATGAGATACCGCAGAGTTTTCACCAAGTGTTGGTGTGGCGTGATACTTTTAGTTGTCTGCTGTCTTCTGACAGCCCTTATGCCAATCGTTTCAACTTAAAAAACTATCTGAAAGCACAGCATGTTTGGGTATCAAAAACTGGCATGGGTGTGGGCTTTGGGGTCAATCCTGAAAAATCAGGTGGTCTAGGGTCTATCGATCAAGCCCTGCAGCGCCTTGGTCAAAAACGCCAAATCAGTGTCTTTACTCGACATTATCAAATGCCTGCTATGCTTGCAGCAAATAAGGACTTGATAGCGACCTTGCCCACGCGTGTGGCAAGAATGCAGGCAAATAACGACAGCATTATGATGGAAGATCCGCCGTTTTTTATTCCTGAGTTTGAGCTTACGATGGCATGGTCACCTCTATTGCAGCATCATCCAGCCCATCGCTGGTTACGTCAGTTAATTATGCATGTAGCGCGCCAAGTCGTTGCTGAAGAAGAAAATCCACCACAAGAAATACCGGTTATTAATCATTTGTTTTGATTGGTTTGTGTGAGTTGAATCTATCTTTTATTAAAGCAGAATATTTTTGATTATCTTAATTTTTAATAAAAGTATTTTTCTTTAGCTCCTACTCAATATAGTTATTAGACTAGCCACTAGGCTGGTTTTTTGTGTTTTAGTGTTTAATAGTTAGTGTATGATATTTAGTTATACTTAATAAGTCAGTCACACTATTAACATCTTCAACACACTTCACAATATATTGTAAAACTCTTCATCAAATAGCTTGTTAAGATAACGACAGATAGAAAACGAGCTACCAGTAGATTGTACTATCGACGTAAATTTAATAATTAAAACTGTCACAGCAAAATAACTACAAGTGGCAACAAACCCGATTATAAATCCCAAATATAAATTCGAATAATAAGGACAGTAACTATGTCAGACATTACTACTATTAACCCAACCACGGGCGAAGAAATCAGTAACTACAATTATATGAGCAATGACGAAGTCAACAAGATTGTCGATGCTTCACATAACGCATTTTTAGAGTGGCGTACAGTGAGCCACGAAGAACGTGGTCGCGTCATCAAGTCTATCGGTGATAAGCTGATGGAATACAAAGAAGAGCTGGCTAAACTGATGACTGAAGAGCGCGGTAAGCTATATAGCCAGAGCATGCAAGAAATTGATCTCTGTAAAGCCATCTGTGATTACACTGCTGAAAACGGTGTTGCTTCTTTGGCTGATGATGTACGCGATATCGAAAGCATGAAAAAAGGGCTAGTGACGTATCAACCTATCGGTATCATCTATGGCATGCAGCCTTGGAACTTCCCAGCGTATCAAGTATTCCGTTACACCATTGCAAACTTGATGGCAGGTAACAGTGTCTTACTAAAACACGCGTCTAACGTCACGGGTTCTGGTCTACTAATCGAAAAGATTCTTCACGAGTCTGAATTACCAAGTGATTTGTTCCGTACGATTATCATTGATCATGACCAGTCAGAAGCATTGATTGGCAACGACAAAGTACGCGGCGTGACATTAACAGGTAGTGACAAAGCAGGCGTAATCGTTGGACAACAAGCAGCTAAAGCGATTAAGAAAGCGGTATTAGAGCTAGGTTCAAATGATGCATTTATCGTATTAGAAGATGCAGATATCGAAACTGCAGTAGAAACTTGTACTCAAGCACGTTTAATCAATAACGGCGAAACTTGTGTAGCAGCCAAACGCTTTATCGTAGTCGATAGCGTATATGACGAATTCCGCAAGCGTATCGTTGAGAAGTTTGAAGGTACCAAAGCGGGTGATCCAATGGATGACAGCTCAGATATCGGCCCATTAGCACGTGCAGATTTACGTGAGCAGCTACATGAGCAAGTAGAGCAAAGTGTGGCTAAAGGGGCAACGATTGCTGTTGGCGGTAAGGTACCTGAAGGTAAAGGTAGTTTCTATCCAGCAACTATCCTAGAGCTGTC
>CAJXUF010000132.1 GCA_913061175.1 uncultured Psychrobacter sp. | reverse complement strand
GGATATATTAGTCATGAACCTGTTTGGATTTTTATCAAATAATATCGCTATCGACCTCGGTACTGCGAACACCCTAATTTTTATTCCTAATAAAGGCGTCGTGCTTGACGAGCCTACGGTGGTCGCGTTACGAAGCAATCGTACTCAAAACCCGACCGTCGCCGCTGTTGGTATCGATGCCAAGCAGATGCTAGGCCGTACGCCTGCGAACATCACTGCGATTCGCCCGTTAAAAGACGGTGTGATTGCTGATTTTGAAGTGACGCAAAAAATGCTTAAGCACTTTATCGCTAAAGTAAAAGCTAAGCGTTTTATGGCACAGCCTAACGTTGTAGTTTGTGTACCATGTAAGTCTACTCTAGTTGAGCGCAAGGCGATTCGTGAGGCAGTATCATCAGCAGGTGCCAGCAAAGTACTATTGCTAGAAGAGCCAATGGCTGCGGCTATCGGTGCTGGTATGCCGGTTCATGAAGCCAGTGGTTCTATGGTGGTGGATATCGGTGGTGGTACGACTGAGATTGCCGTTATCGCGCTATCTGGTTGCGTATATGCTGAGTCTATTCGTATCGGTGGCGATATGTTTGATGAAGCGATCATCACTCATGTACGCCGTACGCATGGTTGTGTCATCGGTGAGACGACTGCTGAACGCATCAAAAAAGAAGTCGGTTCTGCATTGAATGAAGATAGCCAACTAGAAGTAGAAGTTCGTGGTCGTAGCATGGCAGAAGGTGTGCCAAAGACCTTTACTGTCAATTCAGAAGAAGTGCAAAAAGCGTTGACTGATCCATTGAGCGGTATTGTTAGCGCTGTAAAAGTAGCGCTTGAGCAGACTCCGCCAGAGTTGTCATCAGACATCGCTGAGCGTGGCATCGTATTGACAGGCGGCGGCGCGCTATTACGTGACTTAGACAAACTTATCTCACAAGAGACCGGTTTGCCAGTGACGGTAGCAGAAGACCCATTAACCTGCGTTAGCCGTGGTGGTGGTATCGCGCTTGATTTCATCAATAACAAAAGCTTAAACATGATTTTTGTTTAATTCATATTTATCCTTAATTGCCATATAGTATTGGCAATATATGATAATTTATGTGAATGATGAAACTATAAATATAGTCGGTTCAATATAATTTGGATACAAGAAAGCCGAGCGAAAGTACTACAAATAGTAGGCTGAGCGAGACTGACACCGTACCCAATTTATAGAAAATTGACTATATATAAAATTAAAGGTAGCCGATTGTGCTACCTTTAATTGCATTCATTTGTGCTAGAACCCAATATCCTCGATAAACACTCATACTGTAAATAAGTGCTATTGTTCATTTTAGAATCCTTAAATCAGACGACTTATGACTCCAAGTATTTTTGCGCGCCAGCCGTTATCACTTCGTAAGACTGTTATTGTATTGATAGCAGCCTTGATTTTGATGTGGTTTGATAGCAAAAACTCTGATTGGTTTAAGCCAGTACGTAGCACCAGTCATGCCGCCATGCAGCCAATCTATGAGCTGTCTCTGTTGCCAAGCTATGCCAAGCATTGGGCTGGTGGTAGTCTGCAATCAAAAGAAGCACTGCGTCGCGAAAACATGCAGCTAAAATCGCAATTGATACACGCGCATGCCAAGCTACAACAGCAAGATTATATCTTGGCACAGAACGCACGCCTGCAAGGTATCTTATCTACCACCAAGCCCGAGCAGTTCGATCTTAATTTGGCGCAAGTCATCGGCACAGATACCAATTTGCTCAGACAGATTGTCGTGCTTAATAAAGGTGAGCAGGACGGCGTACAAGTTGGACAAACGGTCATTGATGAAGACGGTGTATTAGGACAGATTATCAATGTCTACCCAAACACTAGCCGTCTGTTATTGATTACAGATGAGCAGCAATCAGTTGCGGTTACTGTTAAGCGTACCGGTCAGCGTGCCATCGTTACAGGCCAAGGCATCCCATCTTCATTAAGTCTCAACTACGTCTTTAAGACGTCTGATGTACGAGTAGGTGATGAGCTAGTGTCGTCAGGATTGGGTGGTCGTATTCCGGCAGGCTATCGAGTAGGGCGTATCGCGCATGTCAAAGACGAGCAAACTGATAACTTTAGAACGATCGAAGTTACTCCAGCAGCCAACTTTATCGATAATGCCTATGTCTTAATACTTCAAGACAAGCTGCTAAATGAGAACAATGCTGCTGCTATTGCTCCATAGATAATGACGTAAGCCACAGTATTGACGGCTAATTAGCTGGCTTATTAATGTTTTAAAGCTTTCCATTTATGGTATGCATCTTGCCAATACTCAATCAACAATATCACCGCAACCATCAAACACTCGCTAAGGTAAGTACCCATGTCGTATCCTGATTCTGAGAATGCCACGGTACTATTGATAGTTGTGATTGTTCTGAGTTTCATCGCTGCATCATCACTCAATGTCTATCCATTAAGCCCAAGCATGGCCACACTGCGTCCCATGGTCATGATCATGGTGCTGATTTATTGGTTGCTGTTTCAGCCGCGCTATGTCGGCATTTTTACCGCATTTACGGTTGGACTGATTGCTGATTTATTGATGGATACCCATTTAGGGCAGCAAGCTTTTGCCGCTGTTGTAGTTGCACTGGTTATCAAAATTACCAGTATCTATGTCAGACAGTTGAATACCCTTAGCGCTTGGTTAATTGCTAGTCTAGGGCTGATTGTCTTTCAGTTAAATCTATGGATACTACAGATGTTTATTCAAAATGTCTTTGTCGCCCAGTCTGCTTTGTCATTGTTTATGAGTATCATTAGCTGGCCACTCGTGCTGTTTGCTTTGCGCAAGTTTTCACGTTAATGAATTATCGGTTATCAAGATTACTTTGTTTAACAGCTTAGCTTGCTCTGTCCATAATACTGTATGACCACACACATCATAAATTTATAAATGAAGAGAATATCGATGGATATCGTTTTGGCATCTGGCTCTCCGCGTCGTCGTGAGCTACTAGAAAGAGTGCAACTAGATTTTACTATCTTAAGCGTAGATATCGATGAGACGCCGTTAGATAATGAGTCGCCAACAGACTATATCGAACGTATGGTCGCAACCAAAGCTAATGCCGCGATACAACAATTAAGCGATACATCTCAAGCGGATCACGATAGCCTCACCTCACCGTTTATTATTTTGACTTCTGATACCATTGGCGTGCTGTCAGATGGCAAGACAGTATTGGTCAAACCCATCGATCGCGACCATGCATATAGTATGTGGCAGCGTATGTCTGATAACGTCCACGAAGTATGGACTGCCGTTCAAGCGACTCAAGTACAGCTATTGCCTAAAGCAGAACGAAGCCCATCAGAACCTACACAGTGCTTGCAAATTATTAACCAGCAGCGAATTACTGAGCGTACGGAAGTGACTTTTATACCACTGACGACACAGATGATGAGCGACTATTGGGACAGTGGCGAACCTGCTGATAAAGCGGGTGGGTATGGTATTCAAGGGCTGGGTGCGGCGTGGGTCAGTCGTATCAACGGTAGCTACACCAATGTCGTTGGTCTGCCACTGGCACAAACACTGGCACTAATCAAAGAAATGACAGAAGACAGTGTGGACACAGTCAACCCGTTATAATGGGATATGCACATAATGACACGGTAGGGTAATGGGCAAGAGCAAGTCGCATTTGTTACACTGTCAATCTAATAGGCGATGACCGTCTAATAAGAAAGCTGAGAGATAAGAGAAAAAACTATGTCCGAAGAGCTGCTGATTAATATTAGTCCAATGGAATCCCGTGTTGCGGTTTTAGACAATGGTATTTTGGGCGAGATTTATATTGAACGACATCACAAACTGGGGTTGGTCGGCAATATCTATCTGGGGACGGTCGTACGTGTCCTTCCTGGTATGCAGGCAGCCTTCGTAGATATTGGTCAATCACGGACCGCATTTCTACATGTCAACGATATGCAGCGTGAACCACGTCCCGTTGCAGAAAAAAACAAAGCGGCTAAGGCTACTAAGCACGAGATAAATGAGGACGATGCGACTGCCAACGCTTCTGCTGATAGCTTGGCTGTGACACCGCCTATTGTCAGTGCGCAAAGTACAGAGATCGTACCAGCGTCTAAAACATTGATTCAGCATCGTCTGCATGAAAGTCAGCGTATTTTGGTACAGGTAACCAAAGACCAGTTAGGGAGCAAAGGTGCTCGTCTAACCACCAACATCTCACTACCATCACGTTATCTAGTATATTTGCCATCGAGTGATCATATTGGCATATCGCAGCGTATAGATGGTGAAGAAGAGCGTAGCCGATTAAAGACTGAGCTTAGTAGCCTAATGCAGACGGTCAATCTAAAAGGTGGACTGATTGCCCGTACCGCTGCTGAGCGTGTTCCTGTCGATAAGCTAGAAGAGGACATCTATTATCTATTGCAGCTATGGCGTACTATCTGTGCTCGTCGCCAAGAGATTAATCATCATCAGAGCTCAGAGCTGATCTATCAAGAACTGTCATTACCATTACGTTCTATCCGTGACTTGGTTCACGCTGATACCGAAAAAGTCATCATTGATAATACGCAGATTTATGAGCAAGTCAGATATTTTGCCAAAGAGTTTGTTCCCTTCGTCTATGATCGTATCGTGCATTACACCGCTGAGCAGTCGTTGTTTGATGTACACCGTGTCGAGGATGACTTACGTGATGCACTAAAGCGCCGTGTCGATCTAAAGTCTGGCGGCTATCTTATTATCGATCAGACCGAAGCTATGACGACGATTGATGTTAATACAGGTTCTTTTGTGGGTGGTCGCTCATTAGAGGATACAGTTTACAAGACTAATCTAGAAGCCACACATGCTATCGCCCGTCAGCTACGACTACGTAACCTAGGCGGCATTATTATTCTAGATTTTATCGATATGCTTGAGCAACAGCATAAAGATGACGTGCTTGAGAGCTTACAGGCGCAGCTTACCCAAGATTATGCAAAAACTAAGATTACGCAGGTTAGTGAGCTTGGCTTAGTAGAGATGACACGCAAGCGCACACGTGAATCGTTGGGTCAACAGCTTTGTGAGCCGTGCTCGACTTGTCAAGGTCGTGGGTTCGTTAAAACCGCAGAGACGGTTTGCTTTGAGATTTTCCGAGAGATTATGCGCTGCGCACGCACTTATAATTCTCCTAAGAAATTCACAGTGGTGGCTCATGCGGCAGTCATTGACTTACTACTCACAACAGAGTCAGACACCGTGGCTGATTTAGAGTATCTACTAGGTAGGGTGATTACTTTTGATGTAGAGAATCTATATACCCAAGAGCAGTATGATATTGTTTTAGATTAATTTTATTTAAAACAAATAATAATTTTAGATGAAAATATTTGTGTGATTAGTGGCCAGTATAAGAAAGAGCCTCTCTAATGATACTAGAGATTGCTCTTGCAATACCTAAAATACTATGTATAATATACACCACTGAATTATATATGCGCAGCTGAATAAAAAAAGCTGGCGCTATGACAGCTAGAGCATCGTTTCTAGCACTATTTCATTATGCCTTTGCTACTTTCCAATTAATAGGAGGGTTGGCGGGGCTTTAAACTATTTTGCTTTTGGCACGCTATAAGTTCGGATAAAGAACTCATTCTGGTTAAGAACAGAAGGCCGCTTTAAGTGAATATTTAACCAAACTGCTTTTGATCATGGTCTTGCGACGCAAGAATGACAAAGGCACATATTAGGAGCTTGCTGGCATGGCTAACCAGAGAATCCGTATCCGTCTTAAGTCTTTTGATCATCGTCTGATTGATCAATCTGCACAAGAGATTGTTGATACTGCAAAGCGCACCGGTGCGCAAGTTTGTGGTCCTGTACCGTTGCCGACTCGCATTGAGCGCTTCAACGTTCTAACCTCACCACACGTTAACAAAGATGCTCGTGACCAGTACGAAATCCGTACTCATAAGCGTATGGTTGATATCGTTCAGCCAACTGACAAAACTGTGGATGCGCTAATGAAATTAGATTTAGCGGCGGGTGTTGACGTTCAAATTGCTTTGGGTTAATGCACATTAAACACCCAACCCATTAATATAAGATATAAAGAGGTCTAAAATGGCGATCGGTTTAGTCGGTAAAAAGTGCGGCATGACCCGTGTCTTCACTGAAACAGGCGCATCTATCCCTGTAACAGTTGTTGAGGTCGATGCAAACCGCATTACTCAAGTAAAAAATACTGATGTAGATGGTTATCAAGCCATCCAAATTACCACAGGTACTCGTCGTGACAGCCGCGTAACAGCTGCACAAAAGGGTCACTTCGCTAAAGCTGGTGTTAAAGCTGGCCGTGGTGTTTGGGAATTCCGTGCCAACGAAAGCGATCTTGAAGGTCGTGAGATTGGTGGCGAGATTCTAGCTGACTTGTTCGAACAAGGTCAGATGGTTGATGTGACAGGACAGAGCAAAGGTAAAGGTTTCCAAGGCCCTGTTAAGCGTCACAACTTTAGTATGCAAGATGCTACTCATGGTAACTCAGTGTCTCATCGTGCGCATGGTTCAACTGGTCAAAACCAGTCACCAGGTAAAGTATTCAAAGGCAAGAAGATGGCGGGTCAGATGGGTAACAAACGTGTTACCGTTCAGGGCCTAGAAGTGATTTCGGTTGATGCCGAAAAAGGGTTACTTGTCATCAAGGGTGCTATCCCAGGTGCCACCGGTGGCGATGTTATCGTACGTCCGTCAGTCAAAGCCTAAGCAAGGGGATTAACGTGGATTTAAAAACAGTTACAGGTGCGGCGGTTGAGCTTTCTGATACGGCATTTGGTCGTGAATTCAACGAAGCACTAGTGCATCAAGTCGTCACCGCTTATTTAGCTGGTGCTCGCCAAGGTACACGCGCACAAAAAACACGTGCCGAAGTTTCTGGCGGTGGTATTAAGCCATGGCGCCAAAAGGGTACTGGTCGCGCTCGTGCGGGTTCTATTCGTAGCCCAATCTGGCGTTCAGGTGGTCGTGCATTCGCTGCAAAACCACAAGATTGGTCACAGAAAGTAAACCGTAAAATGTATCGCGGTGCGATGCAGTGCATCCTAGCAGAATTGATTCGCCAAGAGCGTCTGATTTTGGTAGAAGAGTTGAGCGTTTCTGGGCCGAAAACCAAAGAACTGATTGCTAAGTTAAACGATTTAAATGCACCTCGTGCACTAATCGTTACTAAAGAAGTTGATGAAAACTTATACTTAGCTGCTCGCAACATTCCACATGTCAATGTACTTGGTACAAATGAAGTGGACCCAGTGAGCTTGATCGCATTTGATAAAGTGATCATGTCAGTTGAAGCTGCGAAACAATTTGAGGAAGCACTAGCATGAATAACGCAAGACTTTATCAGGTCTTAAGAGGGCCTGTATTCTCAGAAAAATCTCAAATGCTTGGCGACTCACTTGGTGTGCAGGTATTTAAAATTGATTCTAATGCTACTAAGCTTGAAGTCAAGAAAGCAGTTGAGTTGATGTTTGAAGGTGTTGAAGTCACTAAAGTAAACACTTTGAATGTTAAAGGTAAGACAAAGCGTTTTGGTAAAAGCATCGGCCGTCGTAACGACTACAAAAAGGCCTATGTTACCTTAAAAGCTGGTCAAGATGTACAAATGGCTGATGCTGGTGAAGAAGTAGCGAATACTACTGATTCTACTAGTGAAACAGCGAATAACGAATAAGGATTACACTCATGCCTATCGTAAGAGCAAAGCCAACATCACCAGGCCGTCGTTTTGTTGAAAAAGTAGTGCATCCACACCTGTACAAAGGTCGTCCGTTTGCAGCACTTCTAGAATCAAAAAGCAAGTCAGGTGGTCGTAACAATAATGGCCGCATTACTACTCGTCACATTGGCGGTGGTCATAAGCAACATTATCGCATTATCGATTTCAAACGTACTAAAGACAATATCCCAGCAACGGTAGAGCGTATTGAATACGATCCTAACCGTACTGCTCATATTGCTCTACTTAAGTATGCTGATGGCGAACGTCGTTACATTATCGCTGCTAAGAAACAAGTAGTTGGTGATACAGTAATGTCAGGCGAGACTTCTCCAATTCGTCCAGGTAACTGCTTACCGCTAAAAAACATCCCATTGGGTACTGTGATTCACAATATCGAGCTTAAAATCGGTAAAGGTGCACAGATGGCTCGTTCTGCGGGTGCTAGCGTTCAGTTACTAGGTCGTGACGGTGTTTATGCTATTCTACGTATGCGTTCTGGCGAAACTCGCCGTGTACACGTAAATTGCCGCGCTGTTATTGGTGAAGTTTCTAACACTGAAAACAACTTGAAATCACTTGGTAAAGCCGGTGCTTCACGTTGGCGTGGTGTTCGTCCTTCTGTTCGTGGTGTCGCTATGAACCCGGTTGATCACCCACACGGTGGTGGTGAAGGTCGTAACAAAGGTCGCCATCCAACCAGCCCTTGGGGTCAGAAGTCTAAAGGACTTAAAACGCGTCACAATAAGCGTACTGACAATATGATCATCCGCCGTCGCGCCAAGAAGAAATAAAGGAAGAATTTCATGCCTCGTTCATTGAAAAAAGGTCCATTCATAGACTGTCTCTTATACACATCTCCGAGCCCACGAGACGGACTCCTATCTC
>CAJXUF010000131.1 GCA_913061175.1 uncultured Psychrobacter sp. | reverse complement strand
GGCAGCGTCAGATGTGTATAAGAGACAGCAACCAACTAGCCGTTGATTCATCAAGCGGTTCACCTGCCAAAAAGAATGACTTCACACTAGAGACATCGTAACGCGTCATCCAGCTTTCGTCTTGTTTTTTGAGCATACGCACGCCTGTAGGTGCGGTGAATAAAATATTAACTTTGTTAGCTTCAACAATGCGCCACCAGATACCAGGGTTTGGCATATGCGGCAAGCCCTCATACATAATACTGGTCATACCCGCCAGTAACGGCGCATAGATCGTATAAGAGTGCCCTACAGCCCAGCCAATATCAGATATCGCCCAGAACGTCTCGCCTGCCTTACCATCATAGACATAGTCTATCGACGTCGTCAGCGCGACGGCATGACCACCCGTATCACGCTGCACTCCTTTAGGTGTACCGGTCGTACCAGAAGTATAAAGCAAATAGGACGGGGTATTTGACTCAAGCCAAACTGGCTCTACGACTGCATTGGCCTCACAGCTATGACGACGCTCGGTCGCATAATCAAAATCGATGTCTTTTGTTTCAAATGGCAATATACCGCGATTGATCACCAGCACATGCTCTGGTTTGACAGTTGCTTGCTCGACGCCTTGATTGACCAGATTTTTATAATTGACGACCTTACCGCCGCGTAGTCCTGCATCTACCGTAATGACCATTTTGGCTTCGGCATCATCCATACGAATAGCCAAGTTATGGGCGGCAAACCCACCAAACACGACTGAATGCACGGCACCAATACGCGCACAAGCCAGCATGGCATAAGCCGCTTCCAATATCATCGGCATATAGATAATGACACGGTCACCCTTGCCAATACCGTGACGCTGTAGCACATCGGCAAAATAATTAACTTCTTTATACAAGTCATTATAAGTCAGGCGACGCTTGGTATAGTCTGTATAAAACTCAACGTTGTTACCCAGATCCTTAAACGAATCAACGACCGCTGGAAAGGTTTCTATCAACTCTTGATTAATCTCTGATGACACCCACACAAAGGCATCTTGCTCTGCACGGTCTGCCAGATGACGATCGACACAGTTATAACAAAGATTGGTCTCACCGCCGACAAACCATTTGGCAAAAGGCAGATTACTGTCATCTAGAATTTGCTCAGGCTCTTTATGCCAATAGATACGCTTCGCCTGCTCAGCCCAAAACTGCTCTCGATCTGTAATAGACTCATGATAAATATCAGCGAAGTTTGGCGTGTCTGTCGTTTGAGTAGAAACTGGGGATTGGAAATGGTCGCTCATAGTAGCTGTCCTTAGCATAAACGAGAAATGAGGCAGTAGTATTTTATAGTTAAGGCACTCAATAAGTTGTAACGGTATTCACCTCGCGCGACGCTCTGTATGCGTGCAACTGGCTGATACCAACTCTAAAATGCTTCAACTATAAAAAACCATGTCTTAGTAAATACTGGTCATCCTTGCCAGAATTAAAAAACCGATACATATCGTATCGGTTTAAAATGTAGCAGAGCCTATCGGAAAGGTCAACTATTAAGCGTGTAATACGCGCTACATTTTGACGAATACAAATATTTGAACATTTAACTAATACTAATTATATCTCAGTTTGATTGGCATACATCTCACGCATGACTTTTTTGTCGTGTTTGCCAACGGAAGTTTTTGGTAGCTCATCAACGAACTTAAACTGGCTTGGTACGCCATACTTAGGAATGATACCGCGCTCTACCGCTTTTTCTGCAATCGCTTTGATATCATCAGCACTGGTATCCTTAGCATCAGGCTTTAGTACCACCAAAGCCAGTGGACGCTCGCCCCATTGCTTATCACGTACCCCAATCACTGACACATCAGCCACTGACGGATGTAATGATAAAATGGTCTCAATCTCTAGTGATGAAATCCATTCACCACCTGATTTGATTACGTCTTTTAAGCGATCGGTGATTTTTATATAGCCATCAGGACGTATGTAGGCGATATCTTGGGTATGCATGTAGCCATTTTCCCATAGCTCTTTGCCAGCGTCGTCGTTTTTAAGATAGCTTTGAGTCAACCAAGGCGCACGCAATACAAGCTCGCCTGTATTGTCTGGTCCAGTCCCTACTGACTTGTTGCCTTCACCCCATACTTGAGCATCGACCATTAATACTGGCTTACCTGTCATACAACGACGGGCAATGTCTTCTTCTTCAGTCATTTCAGGCTCATCGAGACTAAAACCCGTTAAGCTAATAAGCGGGGCGGTCTCTGACATCCCGTAGCCTGTATAGACCTCAATGCCTTGGGCCATCGCCGTTTTTGCTAGACCTTCGGTCAATCTTGAACCACCAATAATCATTTTTAGACCATTAAAGCTGGCGTCACGGTCTTGTGCTTCTTTGAGCACCATTTGCAAAATTGTTGGTACACAATGGGTGATACTGACCTTTTCATTGACAATTAAGTCCATCAACATATCAGGCGCATAACGACCTGGATAGACTTGCTTTAGACCTACCATCGTTGCTGTAAACGGAAAACCCCATGCATGCACATGGAACATTGGCGTCATCGGCATATAGACATCACCATAGCTCACGCCTTGCTTATCAGGCAGCATACCCAAAGTTGCCGCTTCTGCTAGTGTATGTAGCACTAGCTGACGATGGCTAAAGAAAACCCCTTTTGGATCACCTGTCGTGCCAGATGTATAAAAAGTCGTCGCGATGGTGTTCTCATCAAAATCTGGGAAATCAAATTCGCTATTGGCAGCTTCTAATAGCGCTTCATACTCGCCTGTGACACGGCTTTGATTGCTACCAAAGATGCCTTCAGCAGTGACACCATTGTCATCTAGCCAGATAATATGCTCAATACTTGAATTTTCAAACTGATAGTCTTTAACCAATGGCGCAAACTCAGAGTTGAGCATCAGTACTTTAGGCTTGGCATGGTTGATGGTATAGAGAATTTTTTCAGGTGATAAACGGATATTGACGGTCTGTAAAACGTACTCTGACATTGGTACGGCAAAATAAGACTCAAGATAGCGATGACTGTCCCAATCCATCACGGCAACCACATCACCTGCATCGAGCTTTAAATCTGCCAATACATTGGCCAGGCGATTGATACGCTCAAACAACTCTTTATAAGTCAGGCGCTTTTTGTCCGCATACACAATCTCTTGATCTTGCGATACCGTTTTTGCACGGCTTAATAACTGCTTGACCAGTAATGGATAATCGTAGGCAGATGGTGCACTGTGGTAAATGTTTGACATAGATCTGACTTCCTTGTTTGTCGTACTTATAAGGGATAAATAACAATAATAATCAAGTTAATAACAGCATAAAATCTACTGCGCTAACCATTTTAATTTTTATAATAATAGGGTCTGTTAAACATTCAAATGTGGTGCTAGCAGTCACTATTTTTTAGACAATATGCAGTGCAATTGTTGAAGCCTAGTCATTCTAGGTTAGACAATTTCGCCATATGTTGGCAAAAAATAGTACTGCCCTGAAAGGCTGATGCTAAAATCACCCCAAACGTTGTTACAAGCCTAGCTAAGGTCTCGACATTATCGTCGGCTTGCGCCTCGTCTGGTGCACCTTTAGCAATCAGCAGCCCTAATATTTGAATGTTCAACAGACCCTAACATCGTTATTGATAGTAAGAAAAAAGCGACGCTGTGTAAAGCGGTCTTACATTAAGTATCATAAGATAGCTAACTAAACATATGCTACATCAGACAGCCAATCACTTTGCCCGTACTGTGGTTTTAATCATTCCAAAACTGGCTATTAATAACGCCAATACTTGCACAAACAATAACAACCATACGGTAAGAGACCACTGCCCTCGCGCATAAGCTATGCCACCCAGCCATGCCCCTAGCGTACCGCCTGTATAGTAGCCCATATAATATAGACCCGAAGCTAATGAACGACCCTTTTTCACATTGACCGCTATATAACTAATAGTCGCTGACTGCGTGATAAATACACCTGACGACATAATAGCCAGTCCTATAATCACCCCCCATAATGGCGTGACCAGAGTCAATAACACCCCAACCATAGACACGACGATAGCCACCCGTACGGTACGCGCTGAGCCAAACCGGCGTAGCAATGTCGTCGATAATGGCGTGATAATAACACCAAGCAAATATACTGCAAAAATATTGGCGAGCGCACCAGTACCAAGCTCATAAGGCTTATCTGCCAAATGTAAATTGATAAAAGTGAAGCAGCCTACAAGGGAGAACAGCACGCAAGCGCCAAGCAGACATGCTGTTACCACATAGCGATTGGTGACATGCTCACCCAACGTCTGTATCGCTGAGCGAAAATTAGGATTGGCCACAAAGTGACGAGACGATGGTAGCATCTTGCCGACCCATATCGCGCCTAGCAAGGTCATCGCCGTCATCACATAGTAGCCATGACGCCAGCCAATCAGCTCATGCAAATGCCCTAACAAGAACCGACCCATAAAGCCGCCAAGCACGCATCCTGACACATAAAAGGACATCAGCTCAGTCATCGCCCGGCCCTCAAACTCCTCACCGATATAAGCAATCGTCACCACCGTAATACCCGGTACGGACAGTCCTTGCATAAAACGCCAAATGCCGACCCATTCAATGCTTGAGCTCTGGGCAATGAGCGCTGTCGGTATCGCCAAAAACAATAAAGCACCAACGATAAACGACTTGCGCCCGACTGCATCTGAGAGCATACCTAGAAATGGTGACATAATCGCAATTGCCAACACAGTGGCACCAACGATCATGCCAGCCTGTACTTCAGTCGCAGCAAAGTCCACCATCATGACCGGTAGTACTGCCTGAATAGAATACACTTGCAAAAAAGCAAACATACCTATTAGGCCAATTGTGAGCTTCAATATCCACGATGTTGAATGATTGGAGATGACAGGTGGCACAGCTGTTATATCTTGGATCTGATCTTTAGAATTATTCACAGGGGATCTGACTATATTGGTTATACCATGACTGTAAATAATAACCGTCACTGGCGTGGATGATAGAGAGAAATAACGGTGATTTTTGCTAAATGTATAAGCAAAAATCACCGTTATTAAACGATAAATGTTCATCATAATGACAAGCCAATTATGGTAGCACATTCACCAATATACTCAGGTTTAAAAGTGTTATTAACACTTGATAGATTCTTTATTTGGGCTAGAGATTATCGTAGAGAAATTTGACTAGGAATCACATTTCGACTTGAGACGGTGAAGACAGTTTTCGACTCACGAGGTCAAGATCAACGTTACGTTTATTGTATATACAGGATAGTATGGTTAGATGCTATTGACTCACTTGTTAAGTACTTAACTGCTTTAACGATTGATAGCGTTGACAGTTCACAATCACTACCTACGTCTATTTTTTCCAACCTAAAGAAGCGCACGACCACATAACCTTTTAGAATACAATTTACTATGATGAAAAATATGGTGCTTTTCAAACTTATTATCGCGATGGGTACATTGGTTTTCTCTACGATAGCTATAGCAGAAGTAACTGTGTCCGAAACTAGCGTTAAAAGCCTCAACCCAGTTAGATCAACACTTGACGCTACAAAATTACTAGCGGCAGTAGACTGTATAAAGGATGACGCTATCACTGCTACTGAGCTCATGAAGACACGCGATAACGGTCCGTTTTCTGTCAGTACCAAGCAAGTGAGTCGCCAATCAGCCAATGGCTTTGGTGACGGTACCATACACTATCCAACGGATGCTGCTAACTGTGGTCTGCTAGGTGGTATCGCGGTAGTGCCAGGTTACGTGTCTTATGAGTCTTCGATCAAGTGGTGGGGGCCTCGTTTGGCCTCTTGGGGATTTGTCGTTATTACTATTAATACTAGCTCCATTTATGATAATCCAGATAGCCGTGCTGAGCAATTGAGCGCGGCTCTCGATCATCTCATCGCTGATAAAACAGTGGGTCATATGATAGATCCAAATCGTTTGGGCGCGATTGGCTGGTCAATGGGCGGCGGCGGCGCGCTACGATTGGCAACTGAGCGCAGTACGGTGCAAGCCATCATTGCACAAACGCCCTATCATGATACGAGCTATGGTGCGATGGATACGCCTGCTCTATTCATCGCTTGTGAAAATGACCGTATCGCCCCGAATAAAAAATATACCAATACCTTTTATCAAAAAGCTGACGGTCCAAAAATGAAGGTCGAGATTAACAACGGCAGTCATTTCTGTGCCAGTCATCGTTTTAACGAGAAACTATTAAGTAAGCCTGCTATCGCATGGATGCAACGTTATATTAATGGTGATACCCGTTTCGATAAATTCTTATGTGGCAATGAAAGCTACATAGATGATCCTCGTATCTCAGCCTATGATTACGAAGACTGTTTATAAGCTATCTTTTAATCTACTTATAAAAGGAAGGACAGACAGCTTTCACTGCTGATGATGACATTTGAATAACAACACTTTTTTATTTTTACACATTTACATTGCTTATATCTTTTTTCTTACAGACATTACTGCCATAAAAATTAATAATCGTATAGTCAATCCTCTATAAGTTGGATACGGTGTCAGGCTCGCTTAGTCTACAACTTGTAATACTTTCACTCGCCTTCCTTGTATCTAAATTATATTGAACCGACTATAGCGTGCTACAAACAAGTAAAACGATTGAATAAATGAACGATTAAGGAGCAATGTTGATGACTGATGAGATGTATGATTTGGGTGCAGGATTTTGGAGTATTCGAGGCTCATTTATTAAAAATGGCATACTTGATATTGGGGTTCAATGTGCACTTATAAGACTATCATCAGAGCGATTTATCTTTTTAGATAGCTATACATTAACTGGTGATGTGCGTCAGCAAGTCATGGCATTGACCAATGATGGTCAAAATGTCGAAGCCGTCCTCAATGTTCATCCGTTTCATACAGTACACTGTGCTCAAATGGCCAAAGACTTCCCGCGAGCCACCTTTTATGGCAGTAGCCGTCATCATAAAAAAGTACCTGAAGCCAATTGGGCAGATGACTTGGTCGAAAGCGATGCCGTTGCTGCACGCTACCCTGAACTCCAATTCTCTCTACCTCGAGGCATCCATTACATCTCACCCGACGAGACAGTTCATGCCAGCTCATTATTGGTCTATCATCCTGCTAGCCAGAGCATTTATGTCGATGATACCTTTGAGATACCCCCTTCCAAGTTAATAAATGCCGTGCAGCCTAACCTAGGCTTACACCCTACTACCAAAAAAGCGCTCAAAGATGAGCCAAACGCAGCTAAGCACTATTGTGATTGGGCAGTAGAGCTAGCACACGAGTGGCGCGATGGTCGTCATTTTTGCGGTGCACATTCAGGCTTAGTGGTATTTAAGGAAGGTCAGTTTGAGACAGCACTTATCTCAGCGATTGATTTGGCTCGCCCTGAGCTTGAAAAATCATAAAAGCGTGAACCTTTAGCAAACATATTATTAAAACAACTCAAAAGATGAAGCTTACAGTGAAAAAGTAGCTTTGTTTTATTTCATTTACTAGACGAGGAAAACTATAAATGACTGATCAAATTCATGATTTAGGCGCAGGATTCTGGAACATACGGGGAACATTCCGTCTCGGTGGCGTACTAAATATCGGCACTCAATGCTCGTTGGTCAAGCTACCATCAGGGAAATTTATCTTTTTGGACAGTTACGCCCTAACGGGTGATGTGCGAGATGAGGTTATGGCATTGACCAATAATGGTCAAGATGTCGAAGCGGTGCTGAACGTACATCCGTTTCATACGGTCAGCTGTGCTCAAATGGCCAAAGACTTCCCGCGAGCCACCTTTTATGGCAGTAGCCGTCATCATAAAAAAGTACCAGAAATCAATTGGGCAGATGATTTGGTAGAAAGTGACGCAGTCGCTGCACGCTATCCTGAGCTTAAGCTTTCAATGTCAGAGGGCATTTATTATATCTCGCCCAATGAGATGATTCATGCAGGTTCTTTATTGGCTTATCATCCTGCCAGTCAAAGCTTGCACGTAGATGATACTTTTATGAGTCCACCAACGAAGCTATTAGAAGCTGTATTGCCTGAGCTAATACTGCATCCTACGACTAAAAAAGCCCTGAAAAACGAGCCAAACGCTGGCGCGCAATATTGCGACTGGGCGACCAATTTGGCTCATGAATGGCGTGATGTTCGCAATTTCTGCGCTGCGCACTCTTATCTTGTTCAGTTCAAAGAAGGTGGGTTTGAGAAAGCACTGGTGAAAGCCGTTAAGAAAGCTCGTCCAAAACTAGAAAACGCCTAATTTTTCACACCTTAAACATATATTTTTAATAAATATAAAAATGGGTCGCTATTACTATATTTACTAGTGTAGCGACCCATCTTTGTGTGCTAGTTACAATCATATCGCCACTATTATCGAAGCTGTTACTGAAATAGCAAAGTAGCCAACTCATCTTCATTATTAAGAATATCTGCTAATGTATAACGCTCAAGCACATTAACAAATTCGGTGAGCGCTTCAAAAAACACGCTTTTAAGCTGACAGGCTGGACTAATCACGCAGCCTAGTGATTTATTCTTTTCTTCCTCAATGAATGTCACTGGCAAATCCGCCTGATGAGCGCCCTGCTCACTATCCTTATGAGACGCTGGTACGGCAAAGCACTCTACCAGATTAAAATCAGGCTCTATCTGTTTGATCAATATGCCCAAATTAATATCTTTAGGTACACGTGCCCTGTCTCTTATACACATCTCCGAGCCCACGAGACGGACTCCTATCTCG
>CAJXUF010000130.1 GCA_913061175.1 uncultured Psychrobacter sp. | reverse complement strand
GGCAGCGTCAGATGTGTATAAGAGACAGACCTTATTACCAACTAAGAGACGTAAACGGATGAACTTTTCGAGACAAGCCTTATTGGGCATTGGGATGATTATCGGCGGTAGCGTGATGCTATACGCCATGGTGCAACAGATTGGCGATAGCGATCAACCAGAGCCGATGTCAGCGATGGTTGACAAACTAAGCTCGGAGCAAGAGTCTCCGCAGCCGCTTACGACTGATATCGAAACAGAAAAACGTATCCTTGCGCAAAAGCAAAAAGAACGTGCAGCCCGCGTTGCAGAGCAAGAAAAACGTGCAAAAGAGTTTTTGACAGAGCAGGAAGTTGCAGAAGCAGAAGCGTTGGCTAAGGCACGTGCTGAGAGCCAGCAATATGTCGATAATAGTGCGCCAGCTACTGATGAAACCAGCAGTACCGAGTCTACAAAAGACGTTACTGCAGATCTGACCGTTCAGCCTCGTACTGAGAGTCAGTCTACTACTGATACTACAAAGTCTAGCGAAGCCGAGAAGCAAAAAGCGGCTCAAGAGCAACAAGAAGCCCAAAGGCAAGCGGCTATCAAAGAGCAAGCGGCCGCTAAAAAACTTGCCGAGAGTAAAAAACAAGCGGAGGCAGAGAAACTAGCCGAAGCAAAAAAGCAGGCGGAAGCCCAAGCAGCGGCTGAGAGAAAAAGAGAAGCAGCTGAAGCGGCTAAAAACGAGCCACCAAAATCGCCTTCTGAATACCAAATCAAGAAAGGCGATGGACTTATCAAACTGGCAAGACAATACAATATGCCTGTAGAAGTATTGGCTCAAGCCAACAACCTATCTCCATCAGCAGCACTACAACTGGGTCAAAGCATTACCATCCCATCGAGCAAACAGGTACAGCGTTTAGAGCGTGAAGCGGCGGCAGCCGAACAAGCGCGTGAGAAGAAGCGCCAACAAGAAGAAGCGCTGGCTAAGAAATCTGCCGATGCAAAACGTGAAGCGCAACAAAAACTGAGTGAAGCGCGTAAAGAAGTCAAAGAAACAGACGCTAAAGGTAGCTTTGGGGTGCAAGTAGCTCTAGCAAATGACCAAGCCAAAGCGGATGAGTTAGCGAAAAAGTTCCGAGCAGCAGGTTATCAAGTCAAGACCAGTGCAACTAGCCGCGGTGTCCGTGTCGTGGTTGGGCCTGAACGCGGCAAAGTCGCAGCATTGGCACTAAAAGATAAAATCAATAGTGACCCTAAAGTAAATACAACCAGTGCTTGGGTGCTTTATTGGCGTTAAGCTAGAGCTTTTCTAGCGGTCTCGATTCGGCTTTTATCTACTTTATATAAAAACACGACAAATACTGTCGTGTTTTTTGTTTTATAGATTGCTGATTGGCGCCGCCTTAGTTAAGATGAGCGCCATTTTTATAATCCGTTGTTGTATAACCTGTCAGCCTATATAGGTTGCCTTGTCGTGGTCGGCGCATTATTAATTGCTATCAATAATGACAATTAGCCCATCACTCTCATATTGTATAAGGTAGAACCATGTCGTTTGGTGTTATATTTTTGATATTGGCCGTTGGCTTTTTGGGGCTGATTACGTTACCGAAGCTGCTACCAACACTACTGACGAAGCACCCTGTCGTTGAGCCAGACCCAAAACCTGTGCGCGGCGATGAGTTGGCTATTTGGCCATTTGCGCCGATGCCAATCATGACCGATACGGAAGTGATATTTTTTAATAAGTTAAAAAATGCGCTGCCGGAGTATCACATATTTGTTCAAGTACAGCTGTCACGGATCATTGAGGCTAATAGTAGTGAGACATCAGAGCGTAGCTTTTGGTTCAATCGTATCTGCCGTCAGAGCGTTGACTATGTGATCGTGGATGTCGATGCTCAGACCACATTGGTGGCTATCGAGCTTGATGACTGGACGCATAGCAGCAAAGCGCGCCAAAAAGCGGATGATAAAAAAGATAAGGCGCTTGCCAGTGCAGGTATTGCGATGGTGCGCTTCCACGCTGAGCGTATGCCGAGTGCCGATATGCTTAGATATGAGCTAATGCAAGTGATTGAGAGCTATTAAGAATTCTGTGAAAGCTGTCCGATTGTTAAGGCTAAACATTATCTAAGCAGTTTCATCTTAAAACTTTAGGTTAGCTACAGTTATTCATCGAGTTGGTCTGATTGCCTTGGATAAATAACGATTGGTCGATTACCTTCAAAATATAAACCTGTTTTAGGTAGCTCGCTATCTGACCAAACTATCGGCTGCTGGCGACCATTATAGGCAGTTCGCTCATCATAAAAGTCGCGCTTGGTAAACCATTCAATATAATGCGCGGCTCGCAAAGCGGTAGTGTCAATAGTCCCAAGACCTGCCATGTCTCTTTTATCACACCACTCATGTATCGGAAAACTCTGCGTTAGCCAGTATGGCCAATCATAATCACCGCAACCAGTTGTGTTAATCGGTAAAAAGAATCGCCCTTTGATCACGCCATAACGCTTATCGATTTTTACCTGTCCATGATTTTCTGTATCTACCCACACCGCTCGAAACTGCTTGGTTTGCATGTGTGTCATTTTGCGCTGTAGATTATCATTGGAATTGATTCCAACCCAGTTCACAGGTTCAAAAGGTGCTGATCCCATAAAAAACTTGATCGCCAGCTCCCAATGCTCAACCAGCTGTTCTGCATGGTTATACAAAATCAAATCAAGCTCGCCAATCGTCTGCTTACCATTATAGAGCTGCACATTGCTAGCCAGTGTCTCATACGGATGCAGCTTGCGTGCAAACCCATCCTCTAACCAAAATGACAGTAAGCCTTCAAAATGAAATCCCAGTCGATTGGGACTTGGGCGCTTGAGTAAATAGCGAGTCAGCTCTTGATAGGCGGCAGTGGTGTCTAACTCTGTTAATCGTTGCTCATACGCCTCAAACTGCGCCTGCCAAAATTGTGCGCTATGCACGGCAACGGCATGCGTATTCTGATGCGGTGCAAAGTCTAGCCACTGTGTCAAAACATTAGGACATGCCAGTACATAAGCCAAATCGCGCACATAGGGTCGGCGGTAACGTTCCCAAGGTGCGTTATCTATGAGGCAGTTAAATGTCGGCTGATTGATAGGCTCGATCATAGGATAAACCAGTGTAAAGGTGTAGCATTTACCCTAACGGCTCGCTCTATAAAAGTCTATAGATGACAAGTATCGGCTAGGGTAGTGCTCAGTTTTTTGGCTCAAGACAGGATATTAATGTGATGGATATGAATGCTGATATCAGGCGGTGATAGCAGGTAGGGTAATAGGATGCTGAGTATTGTCTTAAGTATTGGCAGTAGCCGTTTTAATATATTGTTAGGCGCGTTATGCGATGGTTGCTGCTCTGAATTGAGAAAGTTATAGTTTTTTTGGGTCATTGTCTAGCTCCATGTTATGTCGTTACACTATGGTGCGTAACGGTTCATGGATTTATATTATAGGTTGTGTGGTTGTAGCTAAATACTTATGCATGTATAGAGCAGGGTATGCCTGCATAGCGTGTTGTATGCACGCATACCACAGTATGATAGGTTATGAAAAATCGCCTTTATTGGCTTGGCTTAACCATCGCTTGATAGTGTCATAAGATGGGGTCTTGTCTGTTTCTATGTTTTGCTTTATATATTCGGCTGTTTCAGCAAAAGTGGTAAATCTATTGTCTCTCATGATTTTTAGATACTGTCGTTTTTTTTCAGCCCTTTTTTGGTTATGCTCACCCCATCTAGTATTGGCTTTTTTTCTACTTTCAAAGGACAATTTATTCTTTTCGTGTATGCATACATCTGCTGTTAAGTCTAACGCTCCTACAAGTCTTTTATAAAACTTCATAGCTGTATAGTAATGAGACTTATCAAAAGCTATTATTGCCGCTTGTCTCATAGCTAACATAAAAACAACCATGAACATATAAGAATTAGTATCACTCTTTTTTCTACTACCTAGCTTATCTAGACCATCATCTATAGCTTTTAGTAAAATGTTTGTTGTTATGATATTTAGGCTTGTACTAGATGCTTCATAGGAGGAGAAATCCACATCATCAATATTAGTATCAAAGTAGTATTTCACATATGGATAAATAGTGTTATTCACTAAATCATAGTCTTTTGACGCCATAAAAGCATCATTCAATGTTTCATCACTAAAGTAATTCCTATCCCCAAATGCTGCCCATGTAATTTTAAGGTTTGTTACTTCTAAGATAGTCTTTCTAATGGTTGCATATAAGTCGTTATTGAGTCGTTCTTTGTCTAAATCGTTCACATTTCACACCCCTACACCCTTAAATCAAAATAGATGCAAGGCAGTGACAGCCAAAAGGTTTGTGAATAACTGGCTTTTAGGTCTTAACCTTGCAAAATCATTATCTGTCCAACTTGAACAAATGTATTTTCTTAGTATAAATACTTATTATAGACATGTACCAAATTTAAGCCAAAAAAAAGAGCCAGCAACCTAAGTTACTGACTCTTTTAATATATCTGGTCGGAACGGCAGGATTTGAACCTGCGACCACTACACCCCCAGTGTAGTGCGCTACCAGACTGCGCTACGCCCCGAGTGACTGACTATTTTACGCAAAATTATGTATATTGCAAGGGCTATTTATAGCAGCCAAACTCTACAATATTATTCTGCCTAGCATAGTCAGTATAATTGCTTAGCAGCCAATGTTAACCCAATAATTCTTTTAGAATTTGGTTCACTTGCTGTGGGTTAGCACTACCGCGACTGGCTTTCATGACCTGACCGACTAGACCGTTAAAGGCTTTTTCTTTACCGCCACGATATTCTTCGACCATCGCTTCATTTTTTGCGATGACTTCTTCTACCATCGCTTTGATAGCGCCAGTATCGGTTTCTTGCTTAAGGCCTTTGTCTTTGATGATTTTATCTGCTGCATCATCGCCATCGCCGCCTTCGCGCTCATATAGAGCACTAAAGACTTTCTTAGCCAGTTTGCCAGATAGCGTGTCATCTTTGATACGCTTGAGCATGCCAGCCAATTGCTTAGCGCTGATAGGGGAATCGATGATGTCGGTGTCATCTTTGTTCAGTGCACCGAGCAAGTCGCCCATGACCCAGTTGCCAGCCATTTTGGCATCTTGCTGACCGATTTCAGCCACTACATCTTCGAAGTAATCGGCAATTTGACGACTACCAGTCAAGATACGAGCATCGTATTCTGACAGACCAAGCGCTTCTTCAAAACGTGCGCGACGAGCAACTGGTAGCTCTGGCATCGCTGCTTTGATCGCATCAACCGTATGCTGCTCGATACGGACAGGTAGCAGGTCAGGATCAGGGAAGTAGCGATAGTCATTGGCGTCTTCTTTGGTACGCATGGTACGCGTTTCATCACGCTCTGGATCATATAGCATCGTCGCTTGGACAACTTTGCCACCATCTTCTAGGATATCGATTTGACGTTCGATTTCACGATTGATAGCACGTTCGATAAAGCGGAACGAGTTTAGGTTCTTTAGCTCAGTACGTGTACCGAGATCAGCGCCTGGCTTGCGCACAGAGACGTTACAGTCACAGCGGAACGAGCCTTCAGCCATCACTGCATCTGAGATACCTAGCCACGTGACTAGCTGATGGATGGCTTTGATGTAGGCAAGCGCTTCGTGAGCTGAGCGCATGTCTGGCTCAGAGACGATTTCGATTAGTGGCGTACCTGCACGGTTCAAATCCACACCCGTCATACCATCGACTGCGTCATGGACAGATTTGCCCGCATCTTCTTCTAGATGCGCACGGGTGATACCCATACGTTTAGGATATTCGTTTTTTTCGCCCTCATTGACCACGACATCGATATAGCCTTCACCCACGATAGGATTGGCCATCTGGGTGATTTGATAGCCTTTCGGCAAGTCAGGGTAAAAGTAGTTTTTACGATCAAACGTATTGAACAAGCCCAGTTCAGCATTGACGCCGATACCGAATTTTAGGGCACGATCGACCACACCGGCATTTAGCACTGGCAATACACCAGGTAGACCCAAATCGACGATACTTGCTTGGCTGTTTGGCTCGTGACCGAAGTCAGTCGGCGCACTTGAGAATATTTTACTTTCCGTATTCAACTGGCAGTGAATCTCGATACCGATGACCACTTCATAACCATCGACAAATAGCTCTTTACGCACGGCGTGCTCGCGGACGGCATTGTTATCAGTATTAGCTGTACTCATTATACCGTCTCCTTTGCGATGGTAGAGTGTTGTAGATGATGATCGGTATGCTGCTGGAACAGATGCGCAGTCGTAAGCAGTTGACTCTCCTGCCAGTGCTTACCGATTAATTGCAAGCCAATAGGTAGACCTTCTGTCGTCAAACCAACTGGCTGACTGAGTGCAGGTAGACCTGCTAGGTTAACTGCGATGGTATAAACGTCACCTAAGTACATCGTTGCAGGATCTAGGTCTTCACTGAGCTTATAGGCAGCTGTCGGTGCAGTTGGGCTAGCAATCACATCACAGCTAGCAAATGCTTCGTCGAAGTCTTTGACGATTAAGCGGCGAATCTTCTGTGCCTTAGTATAGTAAGCATCGAAGTAGCCAGCAGACAGTGCATAAGTCCCTGTCAAAATACGGCGCTGTACTTCAGGGCCAAAGCCTTCAGAGCGTGAGCGTGTATATAGATCGATAAGGTCCGTTGGGTTTTCACAGCGATAGCCAAACCGTACGCCATCGAAGCGTGATAGGTTCGATGATGCTTCAGCAGGTGCTAGCATGTAGTAAGTGGCAAGCGTGATTTCAGGGTCAGTGATATTTACTTCTACAATCGTTGCGCCTAGCTCTTCGTATTTCTTGAGCGCGGCACGTGCTGCTTGCTCGACTTCGCTATCAAGCCCTGTACCGAAGTATTCTTTAGCCACACCAATACGAAGACCTTCAAATGGCTTATCACCAGCAGCAGCTTGGGCATCATTGATGTCTTGTACGTAGTCAGGCATCTCGTACTTGATAGAAGTCGCATCGCGTGGATCGTGACCAATCATTGGCTGGAGTAGATAGGCGCAATCTTTCGCGCTACGTCCCATGCTACCCGCTTGATCCAAACTTGAAGCGTAGGCAATCATACCAAAGCGTGACACACGGCCGTAAGTAGGTTTGATACCCGTTAGACCACAGAATGAGGCAGGCTGACGAATAGAGCCACCCGTGTCACTACCGGTAGCAACAGGAACAAAACCTGCGGCAACAGCAGCAGCACTACCACCTGACGAGCCACCAGGGACGCGCTCTAGGTTCCAAGGGTTTTGTACCGTACCGTAGTAAGAGCTACTGTTGTCTGAGCCCATCGCAAACTCATCCATATTGAGCTTACCTAAGCTAATCATGCCAGCTTTGTCGATGTTAGAAACGATAGTCGCGTCATATGGTGAGACGAAGTTATGTAGCATCTTTGAGCCACAAGTGGTCAGTACGCCCTGAGTACAAAAGATGTCTTTGTGCGCCATTGGTACACCAAGTAGCGGACGCTGATCGCCTTGTGCACGCATCTCGTCTGCCGCTTTTGCTTGTGCGCGTGCTGTCTCAGAAGTATGAGTGATAAAGCTGTTAATCTTGCTGTCTAGCGCATCGATACGCTTGATGTAGTGTTCAGTTAATTCTGCGCTGCTAAATTGTTTGTTTTGCAAGCCAGTAATGAGCTGCTCGGTACTTAATAAATGAAGTTCAGACATAAGGTGTCGTCCGTCAAAATGTTAATAGCATAAAATAAAATGAGATAATGGCAAATGCGTGATTATGTTATTCAGCCACTATTATTCAATCACCTGAGGCACTAGATATAAGCCTTCTTCTACGGCAGGTGCGACTGACTGATTACGCTCACGATTGATATCGTGTTTTGCTACATCAGCACGCAACTCTTGGCAAGCTTCATGGATATTGGCTAGTGGCTTGATGTCTGTGGTATCAACGTTAGATAGCGTATTCATCAGTTTTAATACTTTACTGATATCATCAGCATAGCTATCGGCTGTACTTTCATCGACACCTAGGCGGGCAAGGTTGGCAACTTCTAGGATTTCTTCACGGCTGACGTTGCTGTCAGACGTTGCTGGTTGCTGAGACATAGTTTCTCCAGTTAAGGACAGTTTTTGTTAGAGTAGTTGGTTACGAAAACGAAAATACGTAAGCGCTAAAATAGAAACAACTAAAATATAGATAAATAGTAAGTGGGCTTATTATAAAGCATCTGGCTCAAGTTTACAGAGCATGACGTTTGATTGATGCACAATCTCAACCAAGAGGCTGAGTTGATAAAGATGTAATATTAAATAAGATATGGTGTCAGACAAGCCATAATGCCAATTAAGACACAATGATTTACAGAGAATTGCAAAACTGACCCCCTAATTCATCATTGTTCCTCAATTGCTCTCCAATTAGCTTCTAAAATACGTTACAGTATGCATCTGCTATTAAGCAAAACATTCATCTGCCTGTAGAGCCTTGTTAGTTATCGGATTAAATGATGTTTCATTGAGTTGAACGATATTCACTACTATTTCAAACTTTGTAACAACTTTTGGCGTCTAAGACAAAAATCCTTACTTACTGATGCAAATATCTATGTTTTTTTTGAGCTAAATCGGTATAATTTAGCTCAGTTTTTTCATTTCATCATTATTGTTTGGATTTTGACTTGTTGGGATGATTAACTGTTGCCACAAGTAATGTTTAACGACGACCTGCTCAACACTGACGAGTAACACCTCAGTCAATCTCATTCCTGTCTCTTATACACATCTGACGCTGCCGACGATATGCAGTGTGTAGA
>CAJXUF010000129.1 GCA_913061175.1 uncultured Psychrobacter sp. | reverse complement strand
ATTACTATTGCTTGATGAACCGTTATCCGCACTCGATCATAAACTGCGCCTGCAAATGCAGTCTGAGCTGAAGCGTCTACAACGTGAGCTAGGCATAACCTTTGTCTTCGTGACCCATGACCAAGAAGAAGCGCTCTCGATGTCAGACCGTATTGCCGTAATGAAAGATGGCACGTTCCAGCAAATCGGTACGCCTATCGAGATTTACGAAACCCCTGCCAATTTGTTTACTGCAAAATTTATCGGCGAGACCAATTTGTTCAGAGCTGAGGTCAAAGGTGTCCATCCAGACCAGCCAGATCGCGATGGTAAAGTGACCAACGGACGTATCGAGGTCGAAGTCTGTGAAGCACAGGCGCAAGAAGGACCGACCACCTTACGCAACTTACGTCGTCCCAATTTTGCCAATGATGTACAAGTGGGCGATATCGTCAATTTACTACTTCGCCCTGAAGATTTACGAATATATGATCCAAAAGATAACGAGCATAGCGGACTGTTAGGCCGTGTCATCGAAAGTAACTATAAAGGTAGCACCTTAGATTCGATTATCGAACTGGCAAATGGTCATATCATTAAGGCGTCTGAGTTTTTTGATGAAGATGATCCGAGCTTTGATTACAAACTAAACGAGGGCGTCAAAGTCTCATGGGTAGATGGCTGGGAATGGGTGTTGCCAGAAGACTCTGAAACTGTGCCAGACATAACTGCACAAAAGGATGGTAGCTGATGGCTCGCAACCACTTAGGCAGTAAGAGTCCATTTCGTACCGCCACGCTTTGGCTAATCTGGGGTTGGCTACTGATATTTGCACTATTACCAAATATCCTAGTCATCGCTGTCAGTTTTTTGACCCGTGACAGCAGTGCGTTTATTAGCTTACCTGTTAGCATCGACAGCTATGTGCGGATGATTGACCCTTTGTATTTTGAGGTATTTGTCCACTCATTATGGATGGCAGGTATTACAACGGTAATCTGCCTATTGCTTGGCTACCCTTTTGCATGGTTAGTTTCTAAGGCGAAAGTGCGTTGGCAACCGCTGCTAATGATGTTACTGATACTGCCATTTTGGACCAACTCTTTGGTACGGACGTATGCGTTAAAACTACTGTTTGCTAACAATGGTTTGATTAACAAATTGCTATTGGCAATTGGCGTAATCGACACCCCTATCGATATTTTATATACCCAAGGTGCGGTGATTGCAGGTTTAACCTACTTGTTATTTCCATTTATGGTACTGCCGCTATATGCCGTATTTACTGACTTACGCAATGACATGCTACTGGCTTCTCAGGATTTGGGCGCAACTAGAGCACAGACCTTTTGGCATGTGGTGCTGCCATTAACGACACCGGGAATTATCTCTGGTGTACTGCTCGTGCTATTGCCTGCAATGGGCATGTTTTATGTGGCAGATATCTTGGGTGGCTCTCGTAATTTATTGGTCGGTAATATCATCAAAAACCAATTTCTAGATGCGCGTGATTGGCCCTTTGGCGCTGCGGCCAGTGTGTTATTGACACTGGCGATGGCGGTATTGTTACTTGCCTACCGTGCCAGTAGCCGCCGCATTGGCAAAACCGACTTTAACGAGGTGGCCTAATGTCTTACAGCTCACCGAACAACAAAACTCGTTCGCTTAAGATTGGCAGTATCGCTGCCAAAGGCTATCTCGGACTGATTTATACCCTGTTATACCTGCCAATCATTGTCTTGGTGGTGATGTCCTTTAACAAATCAAAAATTGGCTACAACTGGGGCGGCTTTAGCTTAAAGTGGTACGAGTCACTATTCAATAACCAAGCGATGCTCGATGCATTTTGGCACTCGATTGTCTTAGGATTGGTGGCGGCCACTGTCTCGACTTTGATAGGCACGCTTACAGCGCTGGCGTTACACCGTTATAATTTTCGTGGTAAAGGCTTACTAAATGGGCTGCTGTTTGTCCTGATGATGTCGCCTGAGATTGTATTGGCTATTTCATTGCTAGCATTGTTTTTACTGATTGGTTTGCAATTGGGCTTTATCTCACTGCTATTGGCCCACATTACTTTTTGCCTACCTTTTGTTGTGATTACCGTCTTTGCACGATTGAGTAGCTTGGATGAGCGCTTGATGGAAGCGGCACGCGACTTGGGTGCTAATGAATCAACTATGGTGCGCACCGTATTGATCCCAGTTATCTTGCCTGCGGTCATGGCAGGTTGGTTGCTGGCTTTTACCCTATCGCTAGATGATGTGGTGGTTTCGACCTTCGTCACAGGACCTAGCTATGAGATTTTACCACTGCGCATTTACTCTATGGTACGTGTAGGACTCAAACCAGAAGTCAATGCCATTGGTACACTATTATTGGTTGCCTCGCTAGTATTGGTGGTTATCTCACAGTTGTTGTTACGCAAGCGCTAGATATGGATTGCTGACTAATTGCTTATTAACTTATCATTAATACCGGACTATGAGTGAAAGTCAGCGCTATATTGACTATAATGAATTTTTCTCACCTTAGCGGTTAGGTCATATTATGCTTGAGCTTCGTCATCTTAATACATTAACCGCGCTACGAGCGCATGGTTCGCTTGCAGCAGCGGCGGATGAGCTACACGTTACTGCCTCAGCCGTTTCGCATCAATTAAAAGAGCTTGAGAACTACTACGACATCAGCTTAGTCAATCGTCGGACACGCCCGCTTAGCTTTACGCCAGCGGGTAAAGCAGTATTGGCATTGGCAGACAATATCCTACCGCAAGTAACTCGTACCAAATCTAACCTTAAACGCTTAGCACATGGTCAAGCAGGTAGATTACGCCTAGCATCAGAGTGCCACAGCTGCTTTGATTGGCTCATGCCGATACTTAACCACTATCGCCGTGAATGGTCGGATGTTGAGCTAGACTTTGCCACAGGGTTTGAGCCTGAGCCGCATCATCTACTCATGGAAGGTGATATTGATCTGCTTATCACTACCAGTGATTTACCGCTCGACGGTATCAGCTATCAGCCATTGTTTGAGTACGAGAGTCGTTTGGTGCTTTCACCAACACATGATTTAGCGGCTCAAAAATTTATTGAACCTGATGATTTGATTAATGAGACATTAATTGCTTATCCAGTAGAGGCCAAACGTCTCGATATCATTGCCAATTTTATGACGCCAGCACAAGTAAGCTTTGAAAGTGTTCGTACGACAGAGCTGACCGCGATGCTGATTCAGTTGGTCGCCAGTGAACGCGGCGTAGCAGCATTGCCTGATTGGGTGGTTGCTGAATATGAGAAAAAAGGCTGGGTAGTATCACGACCACTAGGAGAGGGTGTGCATTGTCAGCTATACGCCGCGACGCGTACTTCAAGTAAAGATACGGTGTATATGCAGGGATTTGCGAATTTATTGGAAGGGATTGTAAAGCCAGTTTAATACTCCACTGTTCATTACATTTTTTGGTTATAAAATATCGTTCGCTTTCTTACGTTATGATAGGCGTTGGGGAAAATAATGGTTCCCTAGTGAGGACTTGAATCTTCGGCTGTAAGCTAATGGTATCGGTATATTGAGTTGTTTAGTTAGTCGCAGTATACTTCGTTGTATACATGCAATGAGCCTTCGATAATAGATAACATCATCTTTGTTCATCATAAGCATTGTTACGGGTACAAAAAGGATTTTAGGGATATATTTGCAAGCATCTCACTGTTTAAACAGACCAGTTAATATTAGAACGGTAGAAAAGCCCAGCAAACATAAGTTTCTCATCCTTAATTCCTGACTCTATAGAGCTTTCAATTAACTTTTCATCAACATTATCACTTTCGTGAACTCTACTAATTAGGGTTCGAACTCTATTTTCAGTATCAAAATAGATAGCTAAGATATTTTGCTTGTTCTCAATAAAAATATCTGGGAATGTATTAGTTGATATCATATTTTTTATACTACCCATAATATCTATTAACTCCCAAGTATACTCCGGATATTGTATCCAGACCTCGCAACAGTCAATCAGCATAGGATAGCCCTGCTCATAACTAATACCTTGGACATGCTTAAAATCAAAGTCAGACATATACGATTCGTCAAGCTTATTAAAGCTCTCGGTAGACAATAAGAATTTCATTAACTCTTCTTTAAACATAATTTAGTCTCTAAACTCATTTCCAGAGTAGTATATTCAATCAATGAGTCATTATTATATGTTCGGTGCGCTATACAGGCTTCGAACTCTAACCTTTCTGTTCTAGAACTAGAACTATTTAATAAAGGCTTTGCAAAATGCAATTTAAATTATTTATAGAATTAGATGGTAACTTGACTGATATTTCGGATGTTAAGATAAGTAATTTCAATAATTTAGAAAAAGATTGGTATTATTTGCAAGGGAGTATTGAGGTCATTAATGAGAAAGCAGAGGTATATATTAGTAGGGGAGATACGACTGATATCATTCCTTTTATATATGAGTTTTTCTCATTATTTTATTCAGCCGAAATTGCTAGAGAGGCGATGAGTGGAATGTCTTGGGTGCTGTCAAATAAAATATGCTCAAGCACAACTCTTTACCACCCAGAAATTAGTGAAATCATGTTTAAAAGAATGAACGATGTTTATTTAGAAATTCGTTTTCTCTATCACAATGGTGATTATAAACATTTCAATTTTGAAGAAAATAATTTTTTTAATGATATTAAGATGGATTATGATCAGTTTGATAAGGCTATAAGAATATTATATCCAAATACTGAAATAGGTATGTTGAATGATCTTAAGAAAGTAATCAGAAATACTTAACTATACTACTTACTCAAAAGTACGACTAAAGCTTTAATTAGTGAGATTAAATAAGGTATACCCCAAAGGAACCAACTATCTCACCCTGCAAACCTATTAACAGACCACTTATAATAGACTATTAAACGATTAATATTTGTCAACGCCTACAAAACTAGCTTCAATAAATAAAAGCCAAGCGCGGTTGCCAGTAACGTTAGCCCAACATGCAAACCGATGAGCGCCAAACCTGCTAGCAACCGCCCGTCATGAATAAAGCCAAATACCTCTGCACTAAACGTACTAAAGGTAGTTAACCCGCCCAAAAAACCAGTTATCACAAACACGCGTACATGATCAGATAAGTTGCTTCCCATGCGCTCAAACCACACTAGTGCCAGCCCTATCAGTAGTCCGCCTAAAATATTGGCGCTCAGGGTACCGAGTGGCACCCAACCGTGCAAGGCATTAAAACGCGATAACCAAGCTCGCAGACAAGCACCGAATGCTGCCCCCAAACCAATAGCAAGCCACTGCATAGACTGTCCTTAATTCATATAAACGTGTTGGACCAAATGCTCATTTATACGGCTGGCAATTCTGTCATCGGCCAACGCGGAATACAGCTAACGGCTAAATCATCAGACTGTCCTGCTTGCAAGCGCTCAAAACCTGCATAAGCAATCATCGCGCCATTATCCGTACATAGCGCAGGCGGTGCATAATGAACCGTCGCATTAATTTTAGCCAGTTCAGCCTCTAACATCTCACGCAGATGAGTATTGGCACTGACCCCGCCTGCAATTACTAAGCGGCTCATATCTGCTTGCTTAAGTGCTTTGACACATTTTTTCACTAGCGTGTCAACCACTGCATGCTGAAAACTCGCGGCAATATCAGCACGAATCTGTGGATCACTATCAGCGCCATTACCCGACCCTCCTGAATGTGGCGTATCTTTAATCAGATTATGTACGGCTGTTTTCATACCACTAAACGAAAAGTCTAGACCGCGATGTAGCATTGGTCTTGGTAGTGCATAAGCATCAGGATTACCAGTTTCTGCCAGTTTGGCAATATTAGGGCCGCCAGGATAAGGTAAACCTAGCATCTTAGCCGCTTTATCAAAGCACTCACCCGCCGCATCATCTATCGACTCACCCAATATCTCATACTGCCCTACGCCATGGGCGGCAATGAGTAACGTATGCCCACCGGATACTAGTAGCGAGACAAAAGGAAACGCCGGAGGGTTTGCACCCATAAGCGGTGCCAAAAGATGGCCTTCCATATGATGAATACCGATCGCTGGAATATCCAAACCATATGCCAAGCTACGTCCAAATAGTGCGCCCGTCATCAATGCACCAATTAGACCAGGTCCTTTAGTATAGGCAATCGCATCAATGTCACTTTTTTTCATATCGCACTGCTCGAGCAGCTCGTTGAGTAATGGCACTAGCTTACGAATATGATCGCGACTGGCAAGCTCAGGTACAACGCCGCCATACAGGGCGTGCAGCTCAATCTGAGAGTACAGTACTTGCCCGACCAAACCTTGGTTGTCGCTATTTATTTGCTCACTATCAAAAATCGCCAGCCCCGTTTCATCACAAGAGGTCTCTAAGCCCAATACTTTCATACTTTTGCCTTTATACTTTCGTTTTCGTGCTATTTTTATCACACTTTTATCTTACATCATTTTGAGAAACTGGATAACGAATACAGCCAGTCACACACTATTTCAAATTTGCTTGATACAGCTATATATTCTCAGACTGGCATGACAAAAAACGTGAATAAAAAAACCGTCATTGTCAGTCACAATGACGGCCAGTTTAGCAAATTTCAATAGCTCACATACTCTATATATACCGTATCAGCTTACCGACGCTAGCATATAATCAACAGCCGCTTTAACTTGTGCTTCGGTCACACCATTTACCGCTTGCGCTGGCATCTTATTAAAGCCTTTAGCCGAGTGCATGTACAATGTCTCTTTATCTTTGGTCAGACGAGCTGTCCAAGCCGCTGTATCACCATACTTTGGCGCATCGAGCAAACCTGCAGCATGACACACCTGACAGTTTGATTCATACAGTTTAGCACCTGCATCTGCTGCCAACATTTCAGGTTCAGAATCAGTTTCAGGTGTTGCCACTGCCTCATCTACTATGTCAGCAGACTCTGTTGCTGCTTTTGACTCTGTATCTGTTTCTGACTCAACCACAGACTCAGACGTCGTGCCTTCGGTTTCTGCTACAGCTTTCTCTTCTATAGCGGTAGCTGGTTCATTGGCTGCTGCAGACTTTTCCGTAGCTGTGTTATCAGCGCTACAAGCACTCACAGTAAATACCACGCTCATTCCGATCACAGACAACTTCAGCTTGTTCATATACAGTTGTATATCAATCATGGTTTTACCCTTACTTAGTCAGCCTGCAATCAATTAGTGATGCGTTATATCAGCTTAAAGTACTTACATCTACGACTAATGACTGTTTAATAGTCCATTGAGCTAATAGTCAAGTCAGCACGAAGTTACTCGGCAGTGGCTGCAGCTGTATCGTCAGTAGCCGCCATATCGGCGCTGTCAGTAGAAGCAGCGGCTGTATCCGTACTATCGGTAGCGGCTGCTTCTGCAGTATCAGCGTCAGCCGTTCCTGCTTCGGCAGTAGCTGTACCGTCAGCTTCTGTACCCGCAGCATCAGCCGCTGGCATCGGTGCTGTCTCTGGGAATTCCATTTCTTCAGCTGGTGGCGCATTTTTGATGGCAAGTTCAGCAGCTTCGTCAACGCGATCGATTGCCATTACTTCTTCATGCTCTTCGCCGCCACTACAAGCGCTCACGCTCACACCTAAAGTTACGATAAGTGCGGTGCTTAATGCCGTGTTAAATACTGTTTTTTTCATTCCAACATCCTCAATAAAATACACACAAAACGGTTCATAGGCTTACTAGGGTCTATTGAACTTTCAAATGTGGTGCTGGCAGTCACTATTTTTTAGACAATATGCAGTGAAATTGTTGAAGCCTAGTCATTCTAGGTTAAATTATTTCGCCATATATTGGCAAAAAAGAGTACTGCCCTGAAAGGCTGATGCTAAAATTACCCCAACCGTTGTTGAAAACCTAGCTAAGGTCTCGACATTATCGTCGGTTTTCGCCTAGTTTGGTGTAACTTTAGCCATCAGCAGCCCTAATATTTGAATGTTCAATAGACCCTATAATATGAGAATTATCATAGCATAAACTCCAATCAAACCGTTATAGACGGTAAGGATTTTTTATTGATAAAGCGTTGTATATATGTCGAACTCATAGTTTGAGAGCCAAATTCAAATAGCTAACTAATTGAACAACCTATCGGCAATAAATGCTTAAAATCATTGACTTTGTTGGTATTTTTTATTAAAATACCTGCCCTTACGCTAATGCGTGAGAATTGTCCTAGTTTGAGCTGATGCCTGTAATCTTGAGATATTACGGCTAAATACTAATACACAGCCAAACTAATGCCCTTATATCTCATCCTAATCGAGGAGTCTTCATGCCTGCAGTTAAGGTTAAAGAAAACGAACCAGTTGATATCGCTATCCGTCGTTTCAAACGTGCTTGTGAAAAAGCTGGTGTATTATCAGACGTACGTAAGCGTGAGTTTTATGAAAAACCAACGCAAGTACGTAAGCGTAAAAAAGCTGCTGCCGTAAAGCGTTATAAGAAGAAGTTACAACGCGAAACTATTCGTACCACTCGTATGTACTAATCAGTAATCTGATTAGCTAAGTACAAGCGCTACACTAACGCCACTGTTATCAATCGATATCAGTGGCGTTTTTTATGCTACAATTTTTGTTATTACTGCTGACATAATTTTTTATTAAAACCACTATCAGCAGGTTTTGTTCTAAAATTTAACAAACGACCTCTAACGAATAGCATTTAACAGATTGATAAGGATAATAGCAGTGAGCCAACTTAAACAGACGTTATCAGACAATATCAAAGTTTCAATGAAAGCTCTGTCTCTTATACACATCTCCGAGCCCACGAGACGGACTCCTATCTCGTA
>CAJXUF010000128.1 GCA_913061175.1 uncultured Psychrobacter sp. | reverse complement strand
CGAGATAGGAGTCCGTCTCGTGGGCTCGGAGATGTGTATAAGAGACAGGGCATATATCTTGAGTCATACTCCTGACTTTTAATGTCTATAGTATGATTATGCATAAAAAAAGATAAATTTATAATTTGTGAAACATAGCGCCCATAGCGCTACTTATAGACAAAATTGTGCCTATAAAATGATTAAATACGAAATATTGAATCCGTTCCTAATACTAATAATCTACGTAAACTTATGTATTATAAGGCTTTACAGAGTTCTCCCCATAAGCTGTGGATAACCCTGTGCATAAGTCGCCACTTGACAACTTTATAGCTAAGCAACTTAAAGGATAAGGTAAAATCGTTCATTTTTTGTACAATTTATAAAACATTTAAAATCAATAACTTATATTAAATTCGTACACATAAAAAATTATTTTAAATAATTTCTAAAATAATTTAATTATTCATAATGTTTCACAATTAGTGAAAATAAGCCTTTTATTTGTTGTGGACAACTCCTAAATCTATTGACAAGCATAGTCATTATAAGGTTCAAAACAACAACGGCCTATCACATCATTTCTATAGATTTTTAGCCGCATACCATACGACAGATAGTGTCGTCTAGCATCCCTCAACGCTCATTATAGTGCTTTGCTTTTGTTATAATTACCTTATCAAATCAACAGCGTTAAGAGATTGAGTCAAGTAATGAGCACGCCAAGTCTGACTTAAAAACAACGATAACGATAGTGTGTTACGGACTTATTTTTACTTCTCTCGCTATTTAATTTTACTGTATAGTAGAACGATACCTTCGATACTACTACCTATACCAGTCACGTGACAACCTATTTTTCGATAAAACAGCCAAACAATAATTGCCGACTTCATAACAGTCAGTATGCGTTTGCCAAAGGTTTTAACAGTACCAATATTTTATTTATAGCATCAACTTAACTACCGAAAACAAGGAATCCAATATGGACGACAATAAAGCCAAAGCCCTCAAAGCGGCATTAGGTCAAATCGAAAAGCAATTTGGTAAAAACACCATCATGCATCTAGGCGATGACTCGGCCATTATGGATGTCGATGTGGTCTCTACAGGCTCTCTAGGATTAGACATTGCGCTTGGCATTGGTGGTCTACCAAAAGGCCGTATCGTTGAAATTTACGGCCCAGAAAGCTCAGGTAAGACGACGATGACTCTGCAAGCTATTGCAGAATGTCAAAAGCAAGGTGGTACTTGTGCCTTTATCGACGCTGAGCATGCACTTGACCCTGTTTATGCACGCAAACTTGGGGTAAATACTGATGACTTATTGCTTTCTCAGCCTGATAATGGCGAGCAAGCTCTTGAAATTACCGATATGTTAGTACGCTCAGGCGCAATCGATATGATCGTGATTGACTCAGTAGCTGCCTTGACGCCACGTGCCGAGATTGAAGGCGAAATGGGCGACTCGCACATGGGTCTGCAAGCGCGCCTTATGAGCCAAGCCCTACGTAAAATCACTGGTAACGCCAAACGCTCTAATTGTATGGTGGTGTTTATTAACCAGATTCGTATGAAAATCGGTGTTATGTTCGGTAGCCCTGAGACTACGACTGGTGGTAACGCGCTGAAATTCTACGCCTCTGTACGTATGGATATTCGCCGTATTGGTGCTGTTAAAAACGGTGATGAAATCATCGGTAACCAGACCCGTGTCAAAGTCATTAAAAACAAAATGGCACCACCTTTCCGCCAAGCTGAGTTCGAAATTACTTACGGTGAAGGTACTAACCACTTAGCCGAAGTTATTGATTTAGGTGTGGAGATTGGAGCCGTTGGCAAAGCAGGGTCTTGGTACAGCTATGGCGACGAAAAAATTGGTCAAGGTAAGGCTAACTCTGTGCTTTTCTTAAAAGAGAATCCTGCCATTGCTCAAGAAATCGAAGACAAGATTCGTGATGAAAAGCTTGGTACAAAGAAAAATAGCAAAGCCGACGAAACTGAAGAAGCAGAACAGGCTTCTGAACCTGTACAATAATGGTTTAACGATTAACCGTTGTCAGTAACTATGATTCATTATGAAAATTAAAACCTTAGCTGAAATTCTAGCTGAGTCGGCACCCGACTCAGCTAGTTCTGTTGATAGAAAATCAAAAAAACTGCCTAAAAATTCTCATACGAAAGAGTCTAAAAAATCAGAGAAGTTTAGTAAACGGACTATTCGTTCAAGTAAAGATGATTCAGTCACGAATGACGCTACTATTGATACAGCGTTCTTTGAAGACTCCTCTCCTAAGTCAAAGAAGACTTCTAAATCTAAAAAACGTAAAAAGCGTTTTCATCCAGCGGCTAATTTTACCGCTGAGCCTAGTGATACCCCTACATATCAACCCCCTGAAGCGCAAACCATCAAAGAGATGCTGGCAGAAGTCAAACTCGATATTCATAATGACGAAATTGACAATAGCTTAGCAACAGATAATGTTCGTAGCACTGAGCCGCTATCCAAGAACTCAGAAAATGAAGCTGAGCTTTTTGCTATCAATGTTAGTGAAGCAGACAGCCAAAACGATAACATACCAGCCGCGCTCAAAGCCTATTTACGAACCCCTGAACAAAAACAAGCAGAAATCGACTCGATTAAAGCAGAAAGTCGATTGCGTTGGCTCGCATTTTATTATTTATCACGCCGCGAATACGGTAAGGCTGAGCTAAAGCAAAAGCTGATCGACAAAGAACAAGACCCAGAGAAAATTGACGCACTGCTCGATGAGTTTGAAGAAAAAGGTTATCAAAGTGATTACCGCACTACCCTAATGCTGATACGTGAGAATATCCGTAAAGGCCGCGGACGTGGTCGGATCAAACAAGAGTTCTATCGTAAGAAGATTGCTATGCCAGGTAACATCGATGAGCTAATCGATATGGCAAATACTGAGTCGGAAGAATTCAGAGAGTTTATAGATGATGATGCAGATAACCTAGTCGATGGTGTAGATTGGCTGAAACTGGCGGTGATAGCACGTACCAAAAAATACGGTAATGAGATACCAGTTGAGCAAAAGGAAAAAGCTAAGCAGCTACGTTTTTTACAGTATAGAGGGTTTAATACTGATATCTGCTTTGCCGCACTTAACCATACAACAGAGACGCTAGACGAACGATTCTAAGGGCTTACTATTACTATCACTTGTCCCTGCCAAGCCTGTCGCTGCCAAGCGGTATTTACCGACAGTCATGCTCTTGTGATAGACATAAAAAAGAGCACGTTATATAACGTGCCCTTTAATCAATACTATCAATTATTTTAATCTACATGACTTTTAAGTATTCAGTTAGAAATTTTCAAATTCTAAGCTGCAAAAATACTTGAACAAACTACTTAAAATTACCAAGACGGCTAGATAGCTGGCTAATGATTTGATCTATCTCTTCATTGGCCTCAGACTCATTATCCAGATTGCCATTAGGCGTTAGCTGATTCATTACCTCAGGCAACAGCTCAGCAAGTCCCTGTCTTACCTCAGTTTCATTAGCACCAGTATGAGCGGCTACTTGCTGAATTTCGTTTTCATCAAATAAGCGGTTGATTTCGTTTGGATCTAAATTATCGTTTGCTTCGTTATTACTCATCCAAGAGCGTGCTTGACCTTCATAGCCCATACCAGTGATTTTCGACAATGCACCGCTCAAACCACCATTACGTTTGATCCAGCTAAGTACCATAGGCATCAATGCTGCAACGAGCATACCTTTGCCACCAAACCCACTATTAGTACGCTGACCACCTAATACGCTACCTAAAATATCACCTAGTCCGCCAGCACCTGAACTCATACCGCCGCGCTGACTACCGCCCGTGAGACCACCAATGATGTCATCTAAGCCAAAACCATTATCTGCTTGACGACTATTTTGTTGAGGGCTATAACCACCTGCCTGACTGCCACCGCCCAGCACACTACCTAAAATATCACCTAGTCCGCCCGTCTGCCGTGTTTCAGTACGTTGGTTAACTGGATTGCGCTGAGCATCGTCTGGATTCATTGCACTACGTGCCACTTGGCTCACTAAATTCCCTAATAAGCTCATTATCTATTCCTCTTTTTATCCTATTGTTTACTACAAAAATACTGCTAAAATTTATGAAACACCATATCTGCATACATGTTCTTTAATAACGGGACAGCAGAATTACGAGTTTTATTTTCTATTTTTAATATAACAGATTTTAATATAACAAACCTCTTTGTCCTTTGAGATAGCTATTTTGTTATGACGTGTAGAGATTTTTCACCGTAAAAGGAGAAGTCTAAGACCAGTAGATAACCAGTTATCTAGCATTACTCTTACTGGTATTGGCTAAAATATTTAACTGTCGCCAGTGCTCGTGATTTACTTGGTCGCGAAATATAGTAGTCGAAAACGTTTTTTGATAAGGCTCAACAATATTGAATTCGACACTCATTGCCCACTGATAGCGATTTATATCAACTAACTCTGCTTGCCATAACTCATCGCCGCGGCCCGTTCGTATCAGTAATTGCCATTCTTTATCAATACGCTGACTGAGCGATGGCTGACTAATATGTAATAGTATTGGTCTCGATATAATCAGATAACTTGCAACTGCTGCCGAGACTATTAAGATTAGTAAATACTGCCACAAAGCCAAAGATGCAAACCATGCCAATATCATCATAACCCCAGTCAAGCCTACATACAGCAGCGCGCGTAAATAACTGGCAGGCGTGATAGCTGTATCAATACGTAGCGAGGTTACTAGCGTCATATAAGCGTACCATGGGAAACGTTAGATATTGTGCTGACCCGTTTCTTAAGACCTAAACCAAGTCTTTGGTGTGGCGCCATGTCTTTATCTTATTGACCAATGCCCAGATGTCGTCCTCTTCTGGACGATTTTGATTGGTAAAGTAATCAAGCAAGTCTGGGTCTTCATGAGTGAGCATTTCTGCAAATGTTGCTTGTTCAATAGCATCTGCTGTCAGATATAGCTCTTTAACATAAGGATCAATATAAAAATCCAATTCTTTTAATCCGCGGCGAGCTTGATAGATAATACGGCGTTGCTCATTGGTTGGTTCTGGTTGAGTTGTACTAGTCATAGATTTACTCTTATTAAATTGGATAGTCTTGTGGATTTAGATAGTTTAGAAATAGACGTTAAGCATAGCGTATAGAATATTTATAAGCCTAAGAATATTATTGCGCATTTGCGTGTATAAATTGATATTAACAACGATATGCTGACAGTTGACTCCATAAGGCCACTGCTTGCTGCATCATCGCCACATTATGCGTACGAATGATACTTGCTCCTTGCTGTAAGGCAAATAGCCCAGCTGCCGTTCCTGCCGAATCACGTTCTACCGCTTGCGTCGTACTCACAACTTCAGCCCCACTTTTGGTCAATACTTCTGCCAAGAAACGCTTACGAGAAATGCCAAACATCATTGGCAGCCCTAATGTCTGCAAGCTGCTCAGCTGACTTAATAACGCGCAATGATGCTCATAGTTCTTAGCAAAACCAAAGCCTGGATCGATAATGATATTGCTTTGTTTGACGCCGATGCTCACTACTTCGTTAATACGGTCGAGCAGCTCCGTACGCACCTCATTGATCACATCGTCATACTGTGCCAGATTATTCATTGTCGTTGGCTCACCGCGCATATGCATTAGCATAACAGGTATATTAAGCTTAGCCGCCAGCTCTGCCGCACCAGTACGTTTCAGTGCTCGTACATCGTTCCAAATGTCAGCGCCTTCATTAAATGCTGCCTGCATGACTTCAGGACTGCTAGTATCAATCGATAACCAAATACTGTCACTACAATACTTACGAATGGCTCGAACCACTGGTACAACTCGCTGTATCTCATCATCAGTCGCCACAGTTTTCGCATTTGGACGAGTAGATTCACCACCGATATCAATAATAGTAGCGCCTTCATTTATCATCTGCTGACAATGAGCGACGGCTTTATCTACTGCGTTAAACTGCCCACCATCTGAAAACGAATCTGGCGTTACGTTTAAAATGCCCATAATATGGGGCTGCGACAAATCTAAATTTTTATCGCGACTAGACACTTGATAATTGGGTAAAGGTTGGAATAACGACATGAATAATCCATCACAAGTAAAGTTTATAATGCAGCTTTAGTTATTGTTATCTATGCTTATGATACCAGTAAATCTTATAGGGTTCTAAATCCTTCATAAAATGATGACAATAAAAAAGCCCTCTATCATAAAGGGCTTTTTATAAAACATGAGTACGCTAGCATTTACATCGCCGGTAATGGTGGCGGTGTAGCACCCGTTGTTTTAGCATCGTTTTTCGACAAGTTTACTTCGTTATGCTGGTAAACTCTCGGTGGACGCGGTTCTTCACCTGCTAGAATATCTTGCAGCTGGTCACGATCAATAGTTTCCCAGTTCATAAGCGCATCAACCATTGCATGCATTTTGTCTTGGTTGGCTTCAATCAATTCACGAGCGATATCATACTGCTCTTCTAGCATACGACGCACTTCTTCATCAACCTTCTGCTGCGTGGCTTCTGAAATCGTACGTCCACCACCGCCGAAATATCCTTGCGAGTTGTCATCATCTTCGTACACCATGATACCAAGTGCATCAGACATACCGTACTTAGTGACCATTGCACGTGCCATTTTAGTAGCTCGTTCAAAGTCGTTCGAAGCACCCGTTGACATCTGATTGATAAACACCTCTTCAGCGATACGACCACCGAACAAGATAGCAATGTCGCTTAGCATCTTAGACTTGTACATACTGGTCTGATCATGCTCAGGCAACTGCCAAGTAACACCAAGGGCAAAGCCACGCGGCATAATAGTAACCTTATGCACCGGATCTGTACCTGGCAATAGTTCAGCTACCAACGCATGACCTGCTTCATGATATGCAGTCGCACGGCGCTCTTCTTCGCGGATCACCATGGATTTGCGTTCAGGACCCATATATAGCTTGTCTTTTGCATCTTCAAAATCATTCATATCGACGCTGGTCTTATTGCGACGCGCGGCAAACAACGCAGCCTCATTTACAAGGTTGGCAAGCTGTGCACCACTGAATCCAGGCGTACCACGAGCAAGAGAACTTGCATCTACACTGATTGTGTTTGGTAGTTTCTTCAAATGGACTTTCAAGATTTGCTCACGGCCTTTGATATCCGGCAAGCCTACTTGTACCTGACGGTCAAAACGACCTGGACGCAGTAATGCTTTATCGAGCACATCAGCACGGTTGGTTGCGGCAATAACGATAACGCCTTCATTGCCTTCAAAGCCATCCATCTCAACCAATAATTGGTTCAATGTTTGCTCGCGCTCATCATTACCGCCGCCCATACCGGAACCACGATGACGACCGACCGCATCAATCTCATCAATAAAGATGATACATGGAGCACTTTTCTTCGCCTGTTCGAACATATCACGGACACGTGATGCACCAACACCGACAAACATTTCAACAAAATCAGAACCTGAAATTGAGAAGAACGGTACTTTAGCTTCACCAGCAATAGCTCTCGCTAGCAAGGTTTTACCTGTACCTGGAGGACCTACCATCAAGATACCACGAGGAATCGTTGCGCCTAGTTTGGTAAATTTGTCTGGATCACGTAAGAACTCAACCACTTCAACGACTTCTTCTTTGGCTTCTTCACAACCGGCCACATCTTCAAAGTTAACGTTGATTTGATCTTCGGTCAGCATTTTCGCTTTTGATTTACCAAAGCTCATTGGACCGCCGCCTTTACCGCCAGCACCGCCTTGCATATTACGCATAAAGAATAAGAACAGACCAATAATCAATAGAATTGGGAAGCTGGCTATCAGTAGTTGCATTAATACGCTTTGGCGCTTTGGTGCAGTTCCTTGAACTTCGACTTGGTTCTCACGTAGCATTGGCATGAGCTGGTCATCTGACACAGCTGGTCTAATGGTCTCAAAAGTTGAACCATTCTTTTTCTCACCGGTGATCTGCTCGCCGTCAATCTCAACACTGGCTACTTGATTCTCTGACACTGCGGTCACAAACTCAGAGTAGTTAAGGTTATCCGGCTCAGAAGATTGATCAAAGCCGCTAAACACCAGCACCAAAACGCCGATTACCACCAGCCACAATAAGGTATTTTTTACCATGTCGCTCACTAGTTATTCCCATCCCTTACTTATTGGTGTGTTTAATAAACACGTGACGCCATCAAAGCGCTATCTTGTTGATTATCTATGTCTTATGTGGTTGCTATCGATTGTTTTTGCAACCAGTAATCAAAAATTAATAACCTTAAAATATTCTTTTTTAGACGACTTTGCTTAAATGCTTATAACAAAGCTAATATATCATGATATGTGGTTTTGAGAGGTACAATTCAAGCGAAAGCGGCTTTTACTGGGTTAACTAATGTAGCGTTTTCATGCAGCTTTAAGGTGAGTAGACATTGACTATTGCGTTATCTTACTATTTGAAAGCATTGAACCCTTTGTCTATTTAATCGCTATCCAAAACATCTCTTTTGAGCGTGGTCGTGACGCACCTGGCTTTATACTACGAATCTTACTAAAATCCTGCTGCATCTGCTTGCGTAATTCTTGTGTACCCTCACCTTGAAACACTTTCATAATAAGTGCGCCACCTTCTGGTAAGGTTGCAAGCGCGAAGTCTACTGCCAACTCACACAAGTACATCATACGTGGCTGATCAATAGCACTGTTCCCAGCGGTATTGGGTGCCATGTCAGACAATACGACATCGACTTGCCTATCACCTACTTCTGCCATAATAGCGTCAAACACTTCAGCCTGTCTCTTATACACATCTGACGCTGCCGACGATATGCAGTGT
>CAJXUF010000127.1 GCA_913061175.1 uncultured Psychrobacter sp. | reverse complement strand
TCTACACACTGCATATCGTCGGCAGCGTCAGATGTGTATAAGAGACAGATTTTGATATTTCTATTATGCAATTAACCTTAACTGTTTATTAAAACATCTATTACTGTTTTCTCTTGGTAGAATGATAGGTTCAAAATAAAGTCAAAACCCTTTATATGGTCAGACTTTAGTCTCAAGGATAAAATCATTAAACAATAAAAATAATTATAATCGCGCAAATAAACTAAGGAAATGTGATGTCGAAGCAAGTTGAGTTAATGCTAGGGGCCAATACGGTTATCGAGAATACAAAATGTGCGATCGCATTTTCTACTACTAAACCATTGGGATTTGGACAGCAGCTTGGGCTATTGTGGTTGCCATTAGATGCCAATCGTAAAGCAGTTTGTAGTCCTGCTTATTTACATGAGTCTAAAAACTGGGCTCAGCTCGATAACAAGGATAATCCAAATACATGGCAGTTAGATTTACCCCAGTTATTTGATACACTTGGCGTTAATTTCTTACAACTGATTGCCTATGTTTATCATGAGCCAAGCCTAAACTTGCCAGCGGTAGAGTTAAACGATGTAAGTCTCACGCTCAATAACGGAGATATTCAATATAACTTCACAACAAACGAGCGGCGTATCAAAGCGGCGATTATATTAGAAATATATCATCGTAATGGACAGTTCAAATGTCGAGCACTTGGCGAAGCATCAACGCAAGGCTTGGCGAGCCTTGAACATCATGTACAGGTTAGTCTGGATGTTCGTCCACCTAGCACACATACGCTTATTCAAGAAGCTCAACAGCAGCAGCGTACTCAACCAAACAATGAAGCTCGCCCTCCTCGTCAAGTACAAGCAGGCGAGACTTGGACAGGAACAGCGTTTGCTATTGATCCCTATCATTTGCTCACCTGCTATCATGTGATTGAGTCAGCAGCGATGGTTGGATTACGTCAGCAAGGTCAGCCTGATTGCGAGGCACAAGTTGTACTTAGCGATATCGGAAGCGACTCAGCCATTATTAGAGTTAGCGACCCTCTGCCTAGCTACCTCCCATTAGCGCAGCAATGTGTTGATATATTGGGTGAGACCATTACCACACTGGGGTTTCCGTTGTCAGGACTGAGTAGCCAACTGCAAGTCACCCAAGGCTGTATCTCAGGATTGACAGGCTTAAATAACGATATCCGTCATATACAATTCACCGCACCCATTCAGCCCGGTTCTAGTGGTAGTCCTTTATTATTGCCGACTGGAGAGGTCGTCGGCATGGTCACATCCAGTCTGGTTCATGAACATGCACAAAATATGAACTATGCAGTGAAATTTCAGTTATTATCTGCCCTACTGGCGAGCACTGGTATCAGTTTGGAGAACACGACTGATTTGACCAGTGCTACGCCTCTTACAACACCTCAGCTAAGCAAGAAAAGTCGCAGTGCCTTATGGCTAGTTGGCTGTCAGGGTTAAAAAATCATAAGACAAACCGAAGAAATATAAAATATTGACTTAAGAAACGTATTAGGAAATATAAATGTTAGCTAAGCTCCATAATATTGCCGTACTGATTGATGCTGATAATGCTTCTGCAAAAAATATTGGCTATATTTTACAAAAAGTAGAATCGTTTGGACGTATCACTTGCAAGAACATTTACGGCGACTGGGGCAATGCTCATATTAAAAGCTGGCAAGAGGCAATGCTAAAACATGCTATTACTCCTATGCAGCAGTTCGCTTACGCTAAAGGTAAAAATGCTACTGATATTGGTATGGTTATCGAAGCAATGGATTTGCTATATAGCAATAATTACGATGGTTTTTGTCTAATATCAAGTGATAGCGACTTTACTGCGCTAGCGCTGCGTATTCGTAAAAACGGTATCAAAGTGTTTGGCTTTGGCAAACACTCTACAGTCAATGCCTTTACTCAAGCTTGCGATGCGTTTTATTATGTTGAGAATTTATTACCACTAGCATCAGAGCAAATCGAGTTCACTGTCACAAATATTGAGAGTAATACTAAAGTTATACCTAGAACCGTATCGACAGTGAGTACAAAGGCAGTTGATACGTCAAGGACAATCAAACCCACTACCAACAATAAAACTTTGCAGCCAAATGCTAAACGTGCCAGTAGCGTTACAACATCGCTTGATGATGAAGCTGCTTTCAAACCATGGAACAAGGAGCGATTAAGATGTGATACTAAGCTACTCAATAGCTTACGCGCCTCTATTGTTGATAATCCTAAGGCCAAATCTGAACGTTGGGTAAACTTTGGTTTAGTTGGTCATGGCTTGAAACACCATTATCCAAAATTTAAGTCTCAATATTACGGCTATGATAAGCTTATTGACATTGTTAACGTTATAGACTTATTTGAAACAAAAATTGAAAAAACAACTTTATACATACGTGAGAAAAACAATAAAAAAATACCACTATCAGAAATCTTATCTAGTGTCGGTAGCGCATTAAAACCGACGGCAACAGTTGTAAGTAACACTGAAAGAGCTATACCAAGAAAAGTAACTTCTGATAAATTACCCACAAATAAACCAGTAACACTAAGCAGTAGACGAGATAATAAAAACGCTAAACAACTTCCTGACGCGCAAACCTCTGTAGCGATTTACTCCAGTAGCAGTACTAATGTCATACTATTTTGTATGAACACTCAACATAAAAATCATAGTGTGGAAGACGCTATCTATCCCAATCAAAAAGACAGTAAAGATAGAACTATCTCACTAAGACAAAACCGATCACATGGTATTATTAAGTCTACTTTTGTTTGTTTTTTAAATAAGCAATCTAAAAATACAGATCAACTGGTTTTCGTTGTCACTAGCAAACTCAATGATATTTCATCGGATAAAACGTGTCCTATTATTGATGTAGATATTAATAGTTGGGGCAAAAGTATATCATTCTCTGAGAAATTTAATTTACATGGCAAAAGCGGTAAAAACTTACTGTTGTTTAGCTTAAACAAAGTTGACAGTGAATGGGAGTTCACGCCACAAAACACTATGATCAACAATGACCTACAAAACCTTTGCAGAGAAAATGGGATAGACCTAAGCGATGAATGAAATTAGAAATAATGATATATATCAACGTACTATAGCCCTCCCACGTGGCACCCTTGAGCTGACTTATCAAACCAATTCAGCCACCAATAAAAATGGCGCAGAACAACACGAGCATTATCAATTAGAAGATTTGCTAGGATTTGCCCAGCGTATTAATCCAAAGCGTGCATTTTTGTTTGTCTCAAAAGTGCTAGGTCGTCATATTCCCGTTGCGCCAAGCACCATGCGAGAGGCATTCACTGATTTGGCTAACTTAGTGCCTAGTGACTTGGCTGAACCAGTACTAGTCATTGGTATGGCAGAGACCGCGGTAGGTCTATCTGCAGGCGTCCATCAGGCACTACAAACGCGCTATCCTCAAGCCCTGCTATTGAACTCTACGCGTCATGCACAGCAAGATGAAAGTAGTGATCCGAATGGTACCGACTCCTTGCTAACAACGTTTCGTGAAGATCACAGTCATGCCAGCCAGCATTTGATTTATCAGAGCAAAGATAGCGTTACTCAAGCGCAGCTACTGGCCAGTAAAACATTAATTATGGTCGATGATGAAGCCTCAACGGGTAATACCTGTGTTAATGTCGTCACTGCCTTACGTGAAGCAGGACTGACACAATTAGAACAAGTGCATCTAACAACACTGGTCGACTGGTCATTAGATCAAGAGAAACCTAATCTACAGTCAGATGCTAAGCCTGCACGTATGGCCGATCGTCTCGCTGGCATTGAGTTTCATCGTCATCATTTACTGTCTGGTGCATGGCAATGGACAGATGCACCCAATCCTGAACCTATTACGATGCCATCGGTTGATACTACTGCCGCTGGTAGTCAAGCGCTCGGTGATACGGGCAACTGGGGGCGTTTTCCAACGCTAGACAGTACAAAGGATTTTGCTAACTATCTTTCAAGTTTTCAGGCTGCATTTACCCGTTTCAATGATCAAGAAAACTTTGATGTTGCTCAGCTACCAAAAAGAATCTTAGTCTTGGGTAGCAATGAGTTTGTTTGGTTGCCATTTCTATTGGCTGAATGGCTTGAATTAGAGTCTAAAAAACTGAGCGAAGATACAGCGTCCATGGTTAATTTTAGCGCATTAACCCGCTCACCGATTGCGCTTGGTGGAGCGATTACTACGATGCTAAGCTTTAGCGATAATTACGGGCTTGGTATGACCAATTTTGCTTATAACGTTGAGCCTAGTGATTGGGATTTGATTGTGTTGTGTATAGAAACATCAGCTGATAGTGTGGATGCTATGTGGCGAGGTTTGGATAATGTGCTGGTGGTGAGCCCTAGTCATTAAACTGCTCTCTAACTTTCAAACCTATTATTTACGGACGACGCCATGAATACCTCCTTTTTTAAAGCCAACCCAGACATTATTAAGCCTTATGCCTTGATGGATTTGGATGATACATTATTCCAAACTCAGCGTAAAATCGACGCTTGGGATTTGCCCACTACTGAGCCTGAATCTTTGATATGTGCAACGGTCAATAAACAAGACGAGCCTTTGAGCTTTATGAGCCAGCGCCAAGCAACCTTTTTTAATTGGCTACTTGCCAGCACCGAATTAGTTGTAGTGACGGCGCGGGATCGTAGTGAGATTAAACGCGTTAAATTGCCCTTTGATAGCTGGCAAGTATTAACTCATGGGGCGATTATTTTAACGTCTGACGGAGGGCTGCTGAGCAGTTGGCAGCAGCATATGTATAGTAAGCTCGCGCCATTGCAAGATAAGCTTAATAAGTTAAGCGAATTGTTTGCCAGTCATAGTCAAAGCGAGCAAAGTCATTTAGTATTTACACCACATATCGATAGCTTTCACAATGGTTCTGATGATGAAGAGCTAACCATTTATCTGGCTATCAAACATGCACAGAAAGACCATCAAGCGCTCGTAGATTTAGCTGAGAAACTGCCCACTCTGATACGTGATTTTGATCAAGATTTCTATGTACATGTGAATGCCAATAACCTAGCGATATTGCCCCATGCGGTTCATAAGCGTCATGCGGTACAGTTTTTATTAGAGCATCATTTAGACCATCAGCGTCCTAGTTTTGGTTTTGGTGATAGCTTAGCTGACCTGCCTTTCTTGCAGTTATTGGACTGGTACGGTATGCCCAATCATGGCCAACTGCATGAGCAATACCAGTCTAAATCGTCAGGCTAAACCATTAGTTTAAACTGCAGCCACGCAAATCCACTGTTATCATCAAGAGTGCTACTATTCATACTATGACTTTACCTAATATACAGATAAAAAGAGCCGATTTAAAAAACTATGGCTCAGGCAGCTATCTTGCAAGCGATGTCACTGTCCTACTCGATATGGTGGATAAGGACGCGGTTGCCGATGTGCCCGTCCGTCAAAAAGAAGCGCTTATCCAAAGTGGACAACGCCATTACTCTGACATGTTAACCTTAGAGCAAGCACCTACTGCAATGCATGAGCAGCTATACATACAAGCATTAGAGCAAGGCTCAACAAGGACCGCGACCGATATCGCTCATTTGTCTCATACGCTACATCATGTGTTCCAGCAGAATGTGAGTGATGAGCACCCACTGGTTTTGGTCAGTTTGGTACGAGCAGGTCTACCGATCGGGGTGTTATTGCAGCGTGCGCTATCGGATACAGACAGTAGCTATCACTTGCCAAGTGTACATTATGGCATCAGTATCATTCGGGATCGTGGTCTTGATCCAGTGGCCCTGCAAATGCTACTGCAGGCTTATCCAAACAGTCCGATTGTATTCGTCGATGGCTGGACAGGTAAAGGAGCCATCTATCAAGAGTTGGCTCGTAGTCTAGAGACGTTTAGTGATTCTACTCATTTTAATTTTGCCAACATTTTTCATCAAGGCACTGACGTCATTCCGCTACTGACTCTTGCCGATCCTGCTGGCGTTGCTTGGCTCGCGGCAAGTGAAGAAGACTGGTTGATCCCATCGGGTTTATTGAATAGCACCGTATCAGGATTAATTTCACGCAGCTTATACACAGAGCCATCATCAGGCCTGCATCGCAGTGTCTTTTATGATGATTTAATTGAGGTAGATCACAGCTTGGCATTTATCGAGCATATCGATGCCGTGAGACGATCATCGGCTACTACTCCAGCGCGTTTACCGACTTACCAGCAGCCACGCTACCGGACTGCGGCGTTGATAGAGACGTTGGCAGCAGATTATCATATCGTCAATCGTAACCGTATTAAGCCGACTATTGCCGAGGCAACACGTGCCATATTACGCCGTGATCCCGAGCGTATATTGCTCGCTACTGCTGAGCACCCTGATACCATACTGCTACGCCATTTATGTGCGCAACGAAACATCACTATCAGTGTATTAGGTGATAAAATACTGCCTTATCAAGCCATCACGCTTATCAAGCAGCGCTCCCAAGACACTTAATACATTTAACGGTATTAAATACTTTCTTTTTCGTTCTCTTATACCCTCTACTTATGATGCCAATTATGTCAGATATGCTAAAAACCGAGTCAGACCTTTACAATGATACCCAATCTTATGCGCATCTGATCACTGAGCGTCATGCGATGGTCAAACCGCACACGCACCATCCATATCAGCTCGGTGCTAGCTTATACATGCCTGCTACTCGCCAAGATATTTGGCAAGTCATCAAGCGGGATAAATTACCGACGATTAATAGTATTATTATCTGTCTAGAGGATGCGGTCAGTCAGCAGGATGTAGAGTTGGCGCTTGAGCGTTTGCGCACCCTGCTGGATACTTGGGCTGAGCATGTGAATAGCATCAATGCACCATCTAAATCAGCGAAAATTCATGCTCAGCATCCAACGCGTCCATTGGTCTTTATACGTCCACGTAGCCCGATGATGCTACAGCAACTGGCTGACTATACCCATATCGATCTTATCGATGGTTTCGTTATGCCAAAAGTCGATATGTATAGCCTATCTAACTGGCGCATGGCTTGTCAGAACCTAAAAGTAGATCAACTACTTATGCCAACGCTCGAAACCGCCGCACTGTTTAATCCGCATCACAATCAGGAGCTTGCCATCGCTTTTAAAGAAGCGTTTAGTCAGCCAGTTTTTGCATTGCGTATCGGTGGCAATGACTTGTTTGCAGCATTGCGCTTACGTCGCCCAAAAAACAGTATTGTCTACGACTCGCCTATCGGTACTTTGGCTTATCAAATGCTTGGCTGTTTTGTGCCGCATGGTTTTTATCTTACCGCGCCAGTATTTGAGTATTTAGATCAGCCGACGCTGTTTATGCAAGAGCTAAACCGAGATGTCAGCTTAGGTATGGTGGGCAAAACTGTCATTCATCCAAGCCAAATCGCCCTAGTACAGCAAGCTTACTGTGTACCACTGAGTACATTGGATGAAGCGCAAGCGATCCTTCATTCTGAGGCTAAAGCAGTATTTAAGTACAATAATACAATGCTAGAGCCTGCGACGCACCGTGCTTGGGCGACTGAAATTGTTAATCGTGCAGAAGCCTTTGGAACCATTGATGATGGACATAGCCAATACAGCTCACGAATGTAGCTGTCATCGCTAACACAGATAACTGTCTGCTATTTAACAACTCACACTATGAAAAAAGCCGCTATCAAATGACAGGTAGCGGCTTTTTTATATGGATATTTGCTTAGGACTTTCTATAGATATAAGGCTTTAAAGCTCTCGAACAGTATCTATATTAAGCACAACTTTCCAAAAACTGACGAAGTACCTGGTTCACTTGATCAGGCTCTTCTACTGTCGATGTATGACCCGCACCTTTGATAATAGCAAGCTTAGACCCAGCGATAGCAAAATGCATGCGTTCAGATTTGGCATAAGGCGTGGCGGCATCTTCATCACCAACCACGATTAATGTCGGCGTTGTAATCTCACCCAACTGCTCATAAGTACCTGTACGCTCAATAACGCCCATTGTTGCTTTGACCACACCGCCCTTGCGATTGCTTTGTAACATTGTTAGCCATTGCTTACGGTCAGATTTGCGCAGCTTATCTGCCAAAAACGTACTGCCAAACATGATTGGCATCACCTTATTACTCACACGCTTCATACCTAACCAGCGAATGGCTTTGACCAGCTTGCGATACTGAGGGATATTTTTTGGATCTTCAGGGTCAGCAGAGGTTTCTAACAGCGTTAATGACAACAGCAACTCAGGGCGTTTGAGCGCAATACGTTGAGCCACGAACCCGCCCATAGATAGCCCAACAAAATGACATTTATCAATACCAAGCGCTGCAAGTAAGCCAAGTGTATCTTCAGTCAGCGTCTCCATATCATAGCCAGACTTAGTAACCTGCGACTGACCTTGCCCGCGAAAATCAAAAGCAATACAACGATAGTCTGTTTGAAAATGCTCCACTTGCTTATCATACATCTGTGAGCTCCACAGTAGACCATGAGCAAATACGATAACGGGCTTTTGTATGTCGTTCGGTGCACTGTCTTCGTAATAAATATCAGCGTTATTTACAGTGATAGTTGGCATAACCACATCCTTGTTTGATCAATGAAAGTTCGAGCGTACCCTTGTGTCTTTTACGACTCTTTTACGCTCAACCTGACATATTAGCATAATCCATTAGCCTCTTAGGTCATAGCCTTTTTACGAGTCAGTCGTTTTGTCTCATTAGCTAGCATCAGCTTTTACGATAGAATAGGAAAGTTTACCAGCATATAGATGTGTCTTAAGCGCCCAAAAAACACGCTTTTATAATCGTAGCAAGCCTGTCTCTTATACACATCTCCGAGCCCACGAGACGGACTCCTATCTC
>CAJXUF010000126.1 GCA_913061175.1 uncultured Psychrobacter sp. | reverse complement strand
CGAGATAGGAGTCCGTCTCGTGGGCTCGGAGATGTGTATAAGAGACAGGCCCAATGCTGAGCTAATCGCCCAACTGCCTGTCGATATGGTCATAGATAATTATTTTTATGAGCATGCACGCAACTTATACGGTGATGTCCCTGCGGAATCTGTGATGTTTGCCGCCAAAGGAGAGAAGGCAACCTGGGCTGACTATACCGAACCGACGCGGGAGCTTGGCATGCTGATCGATAACCCGAAGATGGCTGAAGACTATATTGTACAAAGTCAGAAAGAAGTACAGCTGGCCAGTCAGCAATTCCAGCAGCGCTATCCAAAAGCCAAGAAATTCGCAGTGGTACAGTTTGCGGATGCCAACAACATGCGTATGTATGTGGCAAACAGCTTATTTCAGCCTGCGTTAGAGCAGATGGGTAGAGAGCTTGTGGTATTGGGCAAGGGCAATCAGTGGGGGTTTGTGCCAATACGAATGGGAGATTTGGCGCAATTAGATGATGAGACTTGTTTATTAATTATCGATCCACTAAGCCCAATTACTAGAGCTGAAATTGATGACAGCTTAATTTGGCAGCGCCTGGGTTATGGCAATACCCGTTGTGTGGGTGAGCTACCTCCAGTATGGATTTATGGCGGTATGTCGTCATTGGTCAGCCTAGCAAATAACTTGTCAGAAGTTTCATTAAAAGGCGGGGACGTAGTACTATGAGCGCCAATGTAGACACTCACAACAACCAAAACAATCATATCAATAACCACACCGACAGTTCTCATAACGACAGTGCTCATACGATGACATTAGCCTCTCAAGCAGCAACGGTTTCAAAACCCTCATCAACGTCATCGAAACATTCATCATCACTGAATCAGTCACCGAATCAACCCAATCCCCAGACTTCTTTATTTGCCAATTTGTCTTGGCGACTATGGGCCATGCTCGTTGGGCTAGCAGCTTTGTCGTTATGGAGTAGCTGGGCGTTGCTAGATCAGCAATGGACGCGCCCACTGAGTGACTTGCTTATACCAAGCTCGCAATTGGATATTGCTAGTATGGCGATACAGCTACATATCGTGGCGACCAGCGTGGTGGCGTTGTTGGCTGGCGGGCTATTAGGCGTGGTCAGTATTTTACTACAGCAATTGGTAAAAAACCCACTAGCATCAGATACGACGCTAGGGGTGGGCGTGGGTGCACAGTTGGCCATGCTCATCGTCACGTTGTTTTTGCCAAGCCTGGCTATTTATGGCGGACTTTATGTAGCCTTTGTAGGTGCTATCATTAGTATGGGTCTGGTGTTTGCCTTATCAGCACCCAGTCGATTTAATCCATTGATTTTGATATTGGCCGGTTTGGTGGTCAATATTCTGTTGGCCGCAGTGGCCAATGTACTGGTGCTGTTCTTCGCTGAGCGTAGCAATGGCATGCTGTCGTGGGCAGCTGGGTTTTTGGCACAAAACAGCTGGCATACCAGTATCGCGCTAGTCATCACTGCCATTTTGATGGCGGTCGTATGTCTGCCATTACTGAAACCATTAACGCTGATGAGTCTAGATGACACCCAAGCAAAACGTTTGGGTGTACCTATTAATGGGATTCGGGCACTTGTCGTATTGGTTGTTGCCGTTGTGACTGCTCTAGTGATTAGTGAAGTTGGCTTAATTGGTTTTATTGGTCTTGGTGCAGCAAGCTTGGTCAATGCACTGGGCATTTCTTCTATTGGTAAGCGTTTGGCCGCAGCCTTTGGGTTGGGAGCGCTGCTTTTACTGTTGACCAGTAATGTCGCATTATTGCTTGAGCCAATACTTGATATGCAAATTCCAGCTGGTGCCATGACAGGTATCTTGGGTGCACCGTTGATTATTTGGCTGATTTTGCGTCAGCGTCGCGCGCGGATAGAAACAGTGACGCCGATGCTTTCGGGTAAGCATACATCCATTGCCTTTTGGCGATGGGGCGTTGGTGTGCTCACTATTATCATGTTTGCCTGTTTATTTGTACAAGATATCAATGGTTGGGGGCTCAGTACGGACTGGGCACTCACGCAGCAGTACCGCTTACCTCGTAGTTTGAGTGCTGCTGCCACAGGCTTGATGTTGGCAGTCGCTGGCGTGCTACTGCAAACCTTAACGCGTAACCCCATGGCCAGTCCTGAGGTGCTAGGTGTCAGTTCAGGTGCTGCATTGGGGGTTATTTTAGGGTTCTTACTATTACCAAGTTTAGGGCTATCTGCTGGAGCAGGGACGTTGCTGATTTCAGGACTGACAGGTGCGATGGCTGTGCTGCTATTGATTATTTGGCTAGCACGTAGGGTCAGCTCAGGTTATTTATTATTAGTAGGTATAGGTATTGCCGCCATGATGGACGGGGTGATGCATATGGTCAAGCTCTCAGGAGATCCGCGTCTGGAGGCGATGCTTAGCTGGCTGTCAGGGACAACTTATAGCGCCCAGCCCAGTACGGTATGGTATCTCATTGGTATTGCCGCTATCTTATTTGTACTCAGTCTACTGCTGATAAAACCCTTGCGTGTCCTTGGCTTAGGTACAGGTGTGGCGCGTAATCTAGGTGTGGCAGTTACGCCCGTCACCTTGTCACTACTGGCACTAGTAGCAGCGCTTAGTACGGCCAGTACGCTTGCCGTTGGCCCGTTGAGCTTTATTGGTTTGATGGTGCCTCACTTAGCTACCTCACTGGGAGCTGTGAAGCTTGAACGGCAATTGCCACTAGCTGCACTCTTGGGGGCAGGGGTGATGGTGATAGCAGATTGGATTGGCCGTTATGTTATTTTTCCTTATGAGATGCCTGCGGGCACGATTGCGGCGATTATAGGTGGTGGCTACTTCTTATGGCTCATTCGTAAGGTACCAGCCTCGGCAAATAGATAGCCGCTGTTTTTAGATAGTTCTTAACTAACGATAAAAGTGAACACAGATAGTTTAGAACTATCTGTACTTGGTAGCTGTGTGTCATTAATTAGTCGACAGTTTGTAGTAGCCTGCATTGTTCCTAATCAATCGCTCTTGATTCGTCGTTCTTAGATTCAAGCTAGCTGCTATCTTTGTCGTTTTTATCAACAGAAAATTCGCAAACTGGGTTGACAGCTAATCATTGGTAGTAGATACTACGCCTCATTAATAATAATGATTATCATTTACATTATCATTCAATATAATGAGCGTTATTTTAAGAAGTAAGCGTCAAACCTTACTTCCGAATGTTTATCCAAGACTACTGACAATAACAAGGCTGAAGCTATGGACACGATCTTATTAGACGAATCACGCGATAACGAATGCTACTTAAATCGTCAAGAACAATTTGAATCGAAGGTTCGTAGTTATCCACGTAAGCTGCCCTTTGCGATTCAGTCTGCAAAAGGCGCTTGGATTACCGATGTGGAAGGTAATAAGTATATCGATTGCCTATCTGGTGCTGGCACGCTAGCGCTTGGGCACAATCATCCTGTGGTTATAGAAAGTATCAAAGCGCTGTTAGACAGCAACCTACCGATGCATACATTGGATATCACCACACCGTTAAAAGATAAATTCAGCGAGTTCATGTACAAGCTACTCGCCACCAATAGCGATGAGTATTGCTTGCAGTTCTGTGGCCCGACGGGTGCTGATGCGGTAGAAGCCGCTATCAAACTGGCCAAACAAGTCACTGGTCGTTCAGGTGTGGTTAGCTTCAGCGGTGGCTATCATGGCATGACACATGGTGCGCTGGCGGTCACAGGGAACTTGGCACCTAAACAAGGTATCGAAGGCCTGATGGGCTCGGTACAGTTCTTGCCTTATCCCAATATGTATCGCTGCGTGTTTGGCTTGCCTTTTGAGCAGAGCATTCATGCCCATATGCGCTACTTTGAAAACTTCCTAAAAGATGTAGAGAGTGGTGTGGTAAAACCAGCTGCAGTCATCTTAGAAGTTATACAAGGGGAAGGCGGTGTCAACCCTGCGCCCATAGAGTGGCTAAAGCATGTGCGCCGAGTGACAAAAGAGCTTGGTATCATGCTTATCATCGATGAAGTACAAACAGGGTTTTGCCGTACAGGACGTTGGTTCGCCTATCAATACGCTGACATCGATCCCGATATGATTGTGATGTCAAAGGCAATCGGTGGTGGTCTGCCACTTGCGGTACTGGGTATCAAAAAACAATACGATGTATGGCAGGCGGGCAATCATTCTGGCACGTTTAGAGGCAATCAATTAGCCATGGCGACTGGCCTTGCTACCCTCAATTACTTAAAAGACAACAACGTTGCTGACTATGTTTTAGAAATAGGCGCGTGGTTTATGGCGCAGCTAAAGATACGCCAACAGCGCTATCCAAAAATGGGCCAAGTCAGAGGGCGTGGTCTCATGATTGGCATAGAAATCGTCAATCCCAGCCTACCTAAGCAAAATGATGGTAGCTATCCAGCAGACAGCGATGTGGCTGCCAAAATCCAACAAGCGTGTTTTAAGCATGGATTGGTGATTGAAAAGGGCGGGCGCGGTGGCACAGTACTGCGATTATTGCCGCCACTCAATATAACTAAAGATGAGCTGCAGCAAGTCTTGCAGAAGCTTGATATGGCGCTAGAAGACAATCAATAGTCTTGCCAGCGCTTTAGCATGATTCACACATTTATAAAAAAACTCTGATAACGACTCTAATAACGACTCTAATAATAAGTCACTTATTTGCGATTTATACCATCGTAGAATAAACAAGTGAGGACATTTTGCATTTATTAAACCAGAAAACCAGTGAGCAATATGTCAAGCATATGCAAAAAACCGGCGCTGTCATCAAACAGTGGCTAGACGACAATAACGTCTATTTGGGCGGCACGCCGCAACAAGTGCAAGCGACCAATGCCTTTAGCATCCGTGAACAAGGCCGAGACATCGACACGATACTTGCTGATATTCAAAACAAGTTTTTACCCAGTTGTGTGTCGACGGCCAATGCGAATTGCTTAGCCCATTTACATCCACCCACACTGGTCATCGGTCAGATTGCTGAGATGATTATCGCAGCCACTAACCAAAGTATGGACTCGTGGAACCAAAGCCCAGCAGCGACCTATATCGAAAAAGACTTAATCCATTGGTTATGTCAACGTTGTCAGTTTGGTGATATCTCTGATGCCTTCTTTGATGAACAGACAGGCAGTAACGCTGGTGGCGTCTTTACCAGTGGTGGTACGCAAAGTAATCTGATGGGTCTACTACTGGCACGCAATCAATTCTATAAGGCTAAGGGTGTTGATGTGCAAAAGGACGGCCTAATGGGTCAGCCTGTTGGCCACATCCTATGCTCAGACCAAGCGCACTTTTCTATTGAAAAAAACGCCGCGCTACTAGGTTTAGGCCAACGTTCCGTCATCAAAGTAGCGACTGATGCATCAGGTGCCATGCTGATGTCTGACTTACAACATCAGATAAATCGGCTAGGTGCTGACAATGTGATGGCCATCATCGCAACTGCGGGCACAACGGATTTGGGTGCGATTGATCCTCTAATGGCTATCGGCAAAATTTGCCGTGATGAACAGATATGGCTACATGTCGATGCGGCATGGGGCGGGGCATTGCTACTATCACAGCGCTATCGACACTTGATTGAGGGGCTCAATCAGGCTGATTCTATCACTCTAGATTTTCACAAGCATTTCTTCTTACCGATCAGCTGCGGTGCTTTTCTCTTACGAGACAATCAAAATTTCGAGAGTATTCGCCATCATAGCGAATATCTAAACTCTGCTGATGACGAACAAGACAATATCCCAAACTTGGTGACGTACTCTTTGCAGACCACACGCCGTTTCGATGCCTTAAAGCTGTGGATGGCGCTGGACTTACTGGGAACGGATGGTTATGCAACTTTGATTGATAGCTGTCTGGATACTGCTAAGCAGGCGGCACAGCTGATTGATGCAAATGAAAATTTTGTACTGGTACATGAGCCTATTATCAGCAGTGTTTTGTTTTACTTTATACCTAAAGATGCTGTGCTATCTGATGAGCAACTCGCTCAGCTCAATCGCCACATTGCACAAGAATTATTGGTCAATAATATCGGCAATGTGGCCACCACCCAGTTTGAGCAGCGCCTGTGCCTTAAATTCACCATTCTAAACCCCAATACCCAAATCAATGATATTGCAGACATCATTGAGCATATGGCTACTGCTGGTTTTAACCAACTCAATTCTGACAACCTGAACGTTGATGGGAGAAAATAACATGATGCAGCATAAAACGCTTGATCGTCTCACACTACAAAATCTAATCAATGCTTACTGTTTTGAAACTGGGCACGGCGATATTATTACCGTAGAGCAGCAGGATGATATACAGAAGCAGGCCTCACAAAACAAGCCTCTATTAGTGCTAATGCTATTGCCTTCGAACACGGTAATGGTCGTACCTGTCGATAGAGTGAGCCAATTGGGTCAGCATCGTTTGGCGGGCACGCCGCTTATATTGAATAAGCAGGTAAGCATACGATCAGAATCGAAATTAGACACGCAACTGGACGACCCTTTGCAAAACAGCCGATGGATAAAATCCTCTGCTATGAGCCTAGCGTCTTTTATTATTGAAGACATTGTGCATCGTTATAAAGACAAAGCGACGCTAGATGCCAATGGCGTATTAAAGCGTTGGATTGAGAGTTATGAAGGGTTAAAGACTATTTTAGAGTACCGCAATGATGAGATTGATGACATCGTTGACTATCAGCAAGATTTCATTCAGACCGAACAAAACCTTATTTACGGTCATGCCATGCATCCTACACCCAAAGGCCGTGCTGGTTTTTATGGGGCCGAATGGGCGAAGTATGCGCCCGAGACCAGTAGCAAAACCCAGCTGCACTATTGGCTAGTGCACCCCAACTGCATTACAGAAGAATTCGTAGATGGCGACAGCATTACCACAGCGCTAAAATCCAAGCTACAAGCTGATATGAGTGGCTATCAACAGCAACTTGTGGATGAGTATCCTGACTATAAGCTGTTGCCATTGCACCCTTGGCAAGCAAGGTTTTTGCAGCAGCAGCCGTGGTATCAAAAGCTGTTAGAGAGTGGTCAGTTGTTTGACTTGGGTGAACTCGGTTGGTATTTGCATCCAACAACATCAGTACGCACACTGGCTGCCTTTGATGCGCCTTGGATGTTCAAGTTGTCGTTATCTGTAGCAATCACCAATTCCGTGCGGATTAACCTGCCCAAAGAATGCAAACGCGGCATGCATGCCTGCCGAATCTGGCGTAGCGACTATGGTACTCAGCTCAAAACCGAGTACCCTACGATTGCGGTATTGAATGACCCTGCTTGGATTGCCTTACGTATCGATGGAAAAATCATTGATGAAACCATTTGTATCTTACGTGACAACCCTTTTACAGCGGATGCGCAAGTCACCAATCTTGCCAGCTTAAGCCAAGATCATCCAACCCGTCTTACCAATCGCTTAGAGACACTGTTTAAGTCTATTCATAAACGGACAGATGAGCCTTTAGAACAGGTGGCTATCCAGTGGTTTGATACTTATTTGCAAGTTGGTTTTATACCGCTTATTCATATGTATTATCAGCATGGTATTGGGTTTGAGGTACATCAGCAGAACAGTCTGATTGAGCTGATAGACGGCTATCCTACTAAATTTTGGGCCAGAGACAATCAAGGGTTTGGCTATATTGCGGAGTATGCCACGCCGCTCATTGACGCTTATCCCGAGCTTATTAGCGAAGGAGAGTGCGTCATTCCAGAAGACTTTGCCGACTCAAGATTTGCCTATTATCTAGTTGGCAACAGTATATTTGGTCTTATTACTGCTATTGCTCGTACTCAGCTTGTGAGTGAGGAGACATTAATCACGACGTTTAAAGCATGTCTAATCGCGTTAGAGCAACAATATCCGCATCGTTCATTATTTGACTTGTTATTGCGTAGCCCTACATTGCCATTTAAGGGCAATCTACTCACCAGACTCTATGCGCTCGATGAGCTGACCGCACCTGTTGAGACCCAGTCTATTTATGTCGATATCCCAAACCCTATGATGACATAGCAAGTCATATTGAGACGGCAAAGATAAGCACACGATAGAAGTTAGGGTTCAACAAGAACTAGCAGCAGAATTAACGTGACCACCAAATCACTAAGGGGCGACCGTGTTAGATATTATTGGGATTGGCGTAGGGCCGTTTAACTTAAGTTTGGCGGCATTACTGACAAAGACCGACGTAACCGCCAAGTTTTTTGAGCAAAAGGCTGAGTTTAATTGGCATAAAGGCATGATATTGCCGAGCACCACACTGCAAGTGCCTTTTATGGCAGACTTGGTGACACTGATAGACCCAACCAGTCCTTATTCTTTTTTGAATTATTTGCATACCCAGCAGCGATTGCTTAAGTTTTACTTTTTAGAAGAGTTTAAAATTTATCGTAAAGAATACAATCACTATTGCCAATGGGTAGCAGAGCAACTGGATAGTCTGAATTTTGATGCGGCAGTGATCGACGTGGCATTTGATGACAATAATGATGGGTTTTTAGTGACAGTCTCTGAACAAGGTACACAAAACACCTATCATGCTAAAAATTTAGTCATAGGAACAGGCACACAGGCCACGCTACCACCATCGCTGCAAGACATTGCCAAACAAGCGCCTAACCGCTGTATGCACACCGCCCATTTTTCAGACAATTTTGACTTAGATAGTCTTAAGTCGAACAGCCTTGATCTGAATAGCACTAAGACAGAAGACAAGCTGACCAAAATATTGGTGTTGGGATCTGGGCAGTCTTCAGCAGAGGTGTATCGGACCTTATTCGATCAACAGTTTGATGGCGATAATAGTACTAATGATGGCCCTAAGTTTCAGTTAGATTGGATGACTCGCTCGGCAGGCTTCTTTCCAATGGAGTACTCCCCATTAGGCTTAGAGCATTTTAGCCCAGCGTATACAGATTACTTTTATCATTTAGACTCAGCAACCAAACCTCAAGTCACTGCTAAGCAAGACCTGCTCTATAACTGTCTCTTATACACATCTGACGCTGCCGACGATATGCAGTGTGTAG
>CAJXUF010000125.1 GCA_913061175.1 uncultured Psychrobacter sp. | reverse complement strand
ACGAGATAGGAGTCCGTCTCGTGGGCTCGGAGATGTGTATAAGAGACAGCGCCAGTACTGGTTGGTACAGCGACGATTGAGGCCAGTGAAGAGTTGTCTTACTTGCTCGACCAAGAAGGCGTTAAGCATAACGTTCTAAACGCCAAGCAGCATGAGCGTGAAGCAGAAATTATCGCACAGGCAGGTAGTCCGAAGTCAGTCACGATCGCAACCAACATGGCAGGCCGTGGTACGGATATTATCCTTGGTGGTAACTGGCAGTCGTTTATCGAAGATATTGATGCGGTTAGCCCAGAAGAGATGCAGCGTCTAAAGTCTCAATGGCAAGTCAAACATGACCAAGTCGTAGCAGCTGGTGGTTTGCATATCATTGGCTCTGAGCGCCATGAGTCACGCCGTATCGATAACCAGCTACGAGGTCGTGCTGGTCGTCAAGGTGACCCCGGTATGTCACGCTTTTTCCTATCGCTCGAAGATGATCTGATGCGTATCTTCGCAGGCGATCGCGTGGTCAATATGATGCGTGCGATGGGCCTCAAAGAAGATGAAGCCATCGAACATAAAATGGTCTCTAAATCGATCGAAAACGCACAAGGCAAAGTTGAGAGCCGCGATTTTGATGCTCGTAAAAATCTATTGAAATACGATGATGTTGCCAATGAACAGCGTAAAGTTATCTATGGTCAGCGTGATGATTTATTAGCAGAGATGGATTTATTAGAAGCCATCGAAGTGATGCATCATGAAGTATATAACGCGATGATCAATCAGTTTATTCCGCCTGGCTCTATTGATGATCAATGGAATATTGACGGCTTAGAAGACGAGTTAGAAGACGAGTTCAAAATCTCGATGCCGATTAATGATTGGTTGGATGAAGATCGTCGTCTGGATGAAGAAGGGCTGCGTGAGAAAATCGTTCAAACGGCGATAGATCGTTATCATAGTCGCCGTGAGCAGATGGGTGAAAAAGACGCCGCTCAGCTTGAGCGTCATTTCATGCTACAGAGTCTAGATAAGCATTGGAAAGAGCACTTAACGCAAATGGATCAGCTACGTAAAGGTATTCATCTGCGGGGTTATGCACAGAAAAACCCTGAGCAGGAATATAAGCGTGAGTCGTTTGAATTGTTCCAGATGATGCTTGGTGCGATTAAGTCTGAGACCGTACAAGATTTGTCACGTGTACATATCCCAACCAAGGAAGAACTGGAGGCATTAGAAATTCAGCAACGTGAGAACGCTGCCCATATGCAAATGCAGTTTGAGCATGACGATGTAGATAACTTGGATAGCAATGCGAGTGGTTCAGCTGCTCAGCCGCAACCACAAAGCCGCACTCTAAACAGCGGTGCTGCGGCAGCTGGCGTTGGTGCTGCTATCGCAGGTAACGGTAGTAATGCTAACGAACCAAACCCATATGCAGGTATGAATATCAGTCGTAATGCAGCGTGTCCTTGTGGCTCAGGTCTTAAGTACAAGCAGTGTCATGGTAAAATCTAGTCTTTAATCATAGCAAGTCATTAGCTATTTACTGAACTGCTATTAAAGCAAGCTCTTACCTAAAAAAGCCCTTATCTTAAGTAGGTAGGGGCTTTTTTATATCTGCTAGATAACTTATGCAAACTTAAAACTTGCTAGACTAAGACCAACAAACACTTTGTATTGATTACTTACAAATTCAGCATAGGCGTGAATTTATGGACACGCTATAGTGTTTAACATATTTATTTGGGAGAGTGTCATGAGTGTAGAATTCTTAAAAAAAGTACGTAGCTCAGTGGTTTTAACAAGTTTGTTGGCTGGCGCCTTGACGGTTAGTGCCTGTCAGCAACAGGCAGAGCCAGAGTCGGGCATGGAAGACGGTGCTAATACAGAAGAGTCTGTTCCAATGTCAGCGGAGCCTGCTGAACCTAGTGATGTCGTCGTCGATACCGAAGACGCTTCGCTTAACGAAGTAGAAGGTGATACCACCGCCTCAGTAAACAGCGGTGTGATGCAGATATCGTATCTATGTACACCTGAACTAAAAGTTGAGGCGACTTATAAAGAAGATGCCAATCAAGTTGTTGTCGCAACTGACATGGGTACAGTAACGTTGAACCAAACCAATGAAGGTAGTAATCCTGAAGTGTTTGAAGTAGCGACCGCAATTGATGGTGGTCAAGGCTTCACACAATGGCGCGTAGGGCACGAAGCTCGTAAAACTGGTGTTATGCGTACCGCTGGTGCAGATGAGTCAAATGTTAATACATTCGAGTGTAATGAAGCTTCGTAATTTGTCTTCAATATTTAGTAAGTGATAGGCATTAAAAAAGCAACGCTAAGATAGCGTTGCTTTTTTATGTTGTGAAATAATCTTTATCAATCATACAAGTTCGTAGTATCTAAACTATAAGCGCTTATTTTAACGGAGTTGTATCAGAACCATGAGCCAACAAACCTTCTTCAGTCACATCTAACTCTTCATGCTTGAGCTCTACTTGAATGCTATCAGTATGCACATGGGTGCTTTTGTTAATTTCGATATCTTGAATAGCGTAGGTGTCTTTGGTAATAGTAGCCACTTGGCGAGATAGCACAATATCAACCGGTTCATCACCAATCTCTATTTGTTTACCATTAATGGTCACTACAGCTTTGCTATCCAAAGAAGGCTCGACGTGGCGCAATATGTCTTTTTCATCGTAATTACCAGAGAGTAAGTCTTGGCTCTCTGCATCATGATACTCAGTACGAATGGTGATATATTCTTCTACCAACTCAATTGGCACTTCAACAGTCTTAGTACGTGAATGCTTGGTAACGGTCACTTTACCCACATCCAAGCGTTCTTTGTTAATCACAGGACGTTCTTCTAATAGCTCTAAATGTCCAACATTAACAGTATTATTCGTCTGCTTCGTTGATATATTTTGTTCCTTATCCAAGTTATCTTGGTAAAGGCTGTTTCCATTTTCAGTAGTCATTATTATTCCTTTATAATTATAAAATGATGAATTTCTAATAATTTAAAACGTGTATGTTAAACGACCATATATATTAACTAGCTACATTTAATACTATAAACCATTCGCTCATGTTATGAATACAAAAAAGACCAGAGACATGCTCTGATCTTAATGGCTAAACAGATGAGCTTAGCTACTTGTTACTATCATATTTAAATGATGATATAGGAAATTTACGTCGTTAAACTATGATGTATTAGCATATTACATGCCACGTGCATGGCGTACATCTTCTGCTGTGATACCATCACGGTCTACTAAGTTGCCTTCACGGTCAACCACGTTGCCGTCACCATCAACATCTAGCTCTTCGCGTTGAATGGTTTCAATCAAAGTTTCGGTATGATGATCCGTCGTTTTACCAACGTTTACTTCTTCAGAAACATAGGTTTCTTTGCTGACGCGCGCACGTTCAGCTTGTAGTTCGACTTCAACTGTTTCAGTAGCATCGAGGTCGCCAATGCGACGGTCTGTTGGACGATCTACGCTAGTACGTTGGATATTGGCATGTTCTTCTTCTAAATCTACATCGACATTGCGTTCTTCAGTGACGACATGCTTACCTACTTTTACTAGACCAGCAACGATACGGTCTTTATTTACCGTCAGACGCTCTTCTAATAGCTCTAACGTATTTGGTGCGTCATACGAGTGATCTGCAATATCAACGCGATCTTCTACAGGGAGTGTATCGGCGTTAAACGCTTGACGATCTCTTTCATACTGCTCTTTGTAGCTGTACTGGTAATCGTGATCGTATACTTCCATGGCTTCTACTTGTGTTTTAGTCAAGCTATCAAAGAAGACATCATCACCAACGATACGGGCTAAACCTGCTGGTACCAGTACTTCTTTTGAACTAAACCAGCCGCCTGCGTCTACGATTAAGTAACGGATACGACCAGTGGTGTCTTCTACTAAGGCGCCTTCGATTTTACCGATTTTTTCTTCATTGATACCGTAAGCAGTTTTATGCGTTGGGTCATAATAGTCATCACCAATTAAGTCTTGATGAGTAGCTTGAATATCTTTTAAACGGATTAGTTGACTCATTGTTATATTCCTTTTTTACGAGTTTATTTTTTATAATGTAATGGTTGATGTTGTTATTAATTTTTAGTAAAACCATATTTATTACAGTTAATGGTAAGCCACATGAATAGCTTCCCTATCAACTTGTAGCTATCCTAACACCGTGATTTTTGATGAGATATATGAGCAAGGTAGCAAAGTGTGCGCTTGCAGTAATTGCGTGTAATAGGCTGTAAGTGGCATAACATAGGAGGGGGTAGAAGTTAACGAGTCTTTACACAGAGTAATATTCAACATTCATCGAAAGAAAGCAGACACAAAAAAACCGCATTACCATTAGCAATGCGGTTTCTCAATAAACAATAATTATCTAAGTATTATTCAGCTAACTTACTTTAAGTCAGCTAGACCTGCTTTATTTAAGCAAGTTCAATAGCAACGGCTACCGCTTCACCACCACCGATACATAGCGTTGCGATACCTTTTTTGCCGCCAGTACGTTTTAGAGAGTTGATAAGCGTAATCAGAATACGAGCACCTGAACAGCCTACTGGATGACCAAGGGCACATGCACCGCCTTCGATATTTACTTTAGCATGGTCAAGTTTCAGTTCGTCCATCGCAGCCATAGTAACCATCGCAAAGGCTTCATTGATTTCCCATAGATCTACGTCATCTACTGACCAACCAGCACTTGATAGTACTTTTTCGATGGCACCGATTGGCGCAATAGTAAATTCGCTTGGGTGACGTGAGTTTGACGCAGTAGCAACGATACGAGCTTGATAGTCTAGGCCTTCAGCTTTCGCTTGTGACTCTTTCATTACTACGACGGCTGCAGCACCGTCTGAGATTGAGCTAGCGTTTGCGGCAGTGATCGTACCATCTTTAGCAAATGCTGGACGCAAAGTAGGAATGCGATCAGCGTTAGCAAGGGCAGGTTGCTCATCGGTATCAACAGTTTGCTCGCCTTTTCGCGTTGCAAACGTAACAGGCTCGATCTCATCTTTAAAGTGGTTGTCTTTGATAGCAGTCAGCGCACGGTTCAATGATTCAATAGCAAACTCATCCATTTGCTCACGTGTATAGCCTTTTTCATCAGCCATTTCCTGAGCAAACATACCCATTAGCTTACCAGTATCAGCATCTTCTAGGCCATCTAAGAACATATGGTCTTTGACTTCTTTGTGACCCATACGATAGCCGCCACGTGAACCTGGCATGATATACGGTGCATTGGTCATTGACTCCATGCCACCTGCAACAGCGACGTTGAAGCTACCCGCTTTGATACCATCGTGTGCTTGCATGACGGCTTTTAGGCCTGAACCACAAAGCTTATTGATGGTGACAGCACCAGTCGCATCCGGTAGACCTGCTTTACGCATGGCTTGACGAGCAGGGCCTTGACCTAGACCTGCCGTCAAGATACAACCCATAATGACTTCATCAACACTGTCAGCGCTAACACCTGAGCGTTCGACGGCAGCTTTGATAGCGGCGGCGCCCAGCTCGGTAGCACTCATGTCTTTTAGTGCGCCCTGAAAGCCACCCATTGGTGTACGTGCGCCGTTTAGAATTACAATTGAATCATTTGACATCGTTATTATTCCTTGTTGTGCGTTTTGATTAAGTATCTACCAAGAAATCAGATGCCAATTGGCTAGCTTTTGCTTATATTATAAGCATCTGTCTTCTTCAGTATGTGGTTTATGCTAGCTCATCTAATCGTATGCGTACCACTTTATCAGTAATGGTCTCTAACTTTTCAATTTTTTCGATAGCAAGATTCATCTGACTCTCGACCACAGGTAGCGTCAGAATAATCACCGGCACTTGACCTACTTTATGCGCAGGCTTTTGCAGGATTGCATCGATATTGATACCGGCATCACTTAGGATGCGCGTGATATCTGCCAATACACCTGGGCTATCATAAGCATGCACACGCAAATAATAGCCAGTTACCATCTGATCAGCACGCAATATAGGCGTGTCTGATAGCTGCTCAGGGATAAATGCTAAATGCGGGACATGATGTCCAGTGTTGCTCTGATCGTCGCGGTCTTTGCTACCCAGTACACGAACCAAATCCATGACATCGGCCATCACTGCAGAAGCGGTTGCACCAGCACCAGCACCATCGCCGCAATAGAGCGTCTGGCCAAGTGGATGTGAGTTGACCAGTACTGCGTTTTTCACACCATTGACGTTCGCCAATAGCGCATCTTGTGGAATAAGTGTCGGGTGTACGCGTAGTTCAACCCCTGCGTCACCATCGTTTTCGCTATCACGGCGTACTGCAAACCCTAAATGCTTGATACGGTAGCCAAGCTCTTCGGCATAGTTCACGTCTTGCAGGGTAATACCAGTAATACCTTCACAGTAAACTTTATCAAACTGTAGCGGGATACCAAAAGCGATAGAGGCGAGTAGCGCCAATTTATGAGCAGCATCAATACCTTCAACATCAAAAGTAGGATCTGCTTCTGCGTAACCTAACTCTTGCGCTTCGCTCAATACGTCAGCAAAAGGACGACCCTTATCGCGCATTTCGGTCATGATAAAGTTGCCAGTACCGTTTATGATACCCGCGAGCCAGTTGATTTTGTTGGCAGCCAGTGCTTCACGCATTACCTTGATAATTGGAATACCGCCTGCAACCGCTGCTTCATAAGCAACGTGTACATTGTTTTCTTCAGCGAAAGCAAAAATCTCATTACCGTGCTCAGCGAGTAGAGCCTTGTTTGCCGTAACCACATGCTTGCCGTTTTTAATGGCCTGCATAATGACGTCTTTAGCTAAGGTGGTACCACCAATCACTTCGATAACAATATCGACGTTGTCGCTTGCGGCAATTGCCATCAGATCGCTGTTTTGCATGATATCGGCATCAATATCATCACGCTGACGACGTGTACCGACTTCGGTAATAATAATGTCGCGTCCGCTACGGCGTTTTAGCTCATTTAAATTGTCATTGATCAGATTGATCACGCCCGTTCCGACGGTGCCCAGACCAAGTATCGCTAGTTTGATGGAATTACTCACAGTATCCTCAAGAGGTTAAATACAATGAAGTCAGGATAAGCGGTAACAGCATCAAATAAGTCTGCGACATCAAACAGAATATCTGTGCGCATTGTTTAGTGCTGCCTGCCTATCTACTTCATAATAGTTGAATAAAAAAAGCTCAAATAAAAAGGGTGTTGCTCATTTTGCATCGCGCTTTATCGTATCATACCGACAAGGCATTGTGACGTCTATACAATCTCATAAAAGCCAATATTCTGAAGGTTGACGTCATAAAAGCCAATGTTATAAAGACAACGTCATCAAGGTTATATCAGCTTACGATTATAAAAAAGCAGTAGCTTCAATCTTGTTTGGCATATGCATATGTCATTTATGCTTGGTTGCCAATATTAGTTGTTGATATGCGTCACTAATACTGGTAACTCACATTATTAATTAGCGCCTACTGCTTGTGCCAATTCTGCTGCAGGTAAGTAACCACCTACTTGTTGTCCTGTTTCGGTAAACACCGCCGGCGTACCGCGCACACCAAGTCTTGAGCCTAGAGCCATATGTTCTTGCACAGGGTTGGCACAGCTAGGGCCTTGTACATTGGCACCGATTTTTGCTTGATCCATTGCAGCTTTACGATCCTGACTACACCAGATCGCTTCCATCTTTGGTACAGACTCTTGACTGCGTGGCCATGCCAGATAACGAACCTCGATACCGCGTGCATTGATATCATCCATTTCTGAATGTAGTTTGCGACAGTAGCCACAATCTGCATCGGTAAAGGCATAAATAACGGCTTTAGTTTCGTCTTTTGCTGGATAAATCACCATGTCTTTTTTATCGACGGCTTTTAGCGCTTCTTGTGCTGTCGTAGCAACTAGGTCAGCACTGATATCAACTGGAGCCGCATCACCCACAGCGATGATCTGACCTTGAATAATATGCTTGCCAGCTTTATCAGTAAAGAAAGAAGGTAGACCTTCAGCGGTCACCCAATAAATACCATCCATATCTGTCGGTACGGCTGAAACGATAGTTTCCTCGATACCAGAGCTTTTTAGGTTCGCCTGTAACGCCTTCACCACGGTTGCATCATTACCAGCTGAGGGTTTAGCAGCAGTGGCTTTTGTCTGTGCAGCATTGACAACGCTGGTATTGCTGGTTGCATCAGCAGCATTGTTTGAGCAGCCAGCAGCGATACCAACCAGCAGCGCACTCACTATAAAACGAGATAGAACGGTACGAGAAAGAGGATTACGCAAGGTGGTATTTTTGATAGTGGGGAACGGCATATGGGTTTCCTATAGGCGTCGCGCCTAATCATGAGTTCGTTATAAAAAGCGCTATAAACTTTTCTATATAGTAATGTGTCTTGGCAGTGTTTTAAAGGTCTAACATTGAAGAAGTTTTTATAACTTATTGATAATAAAAGATAGGTAGTAATAGCTTTCATATTACCATATTTACGCCAAATAATAGCGAACGGAAGGCAGCCAAGAAGTATCAGTAAAGCCAACTTTAAAGAATAGCTATCAACATAAATTCAAAAAATAAGATACATTTGTGCTATTTAATATAGTTGCTTGAACTTGTAGTCTAAGGCTAATTGCATTGTTTTTATAAAAATCTATATAAAATGCGTTGTATAAACTATTTGAGAACGACTTACTTTAACAAATTTGCTTTAAGGAGCACACATGGCAGGTGCCAGTTTATTAACCTTACTCGATGACATCAGCGTCTTAATGGATGATGTGAGCGTCATGACCAAAGTTGCCGCCAAAAAAACCGCGGGCTTAGTTGGTGATGATTTAGCACTCAATGCCGAGCAGGTCACAGGGGTTAAGCCAAATCGTGAGCTCCCCGTCATTTGGGCAGTTGCCAAAGGCTCTGCCGTGAACAAAGTGATTTTAGTACCAGCGGCGCTATTGATCAGTTATTTTATACCGTGGTTGATTACTCCGCTATTGATGATCGGAGGGTTATACCTGAGTTATGAAGGGGCTGAAAAGGTCATTCACAAGTTTTGGCCGAAATTGTTGCCTCATGATGAAGAGCAAAATGCCCGTTTAAAAGCCAATGCAGATGAGTCGGTAGATTTGGTCGCGTTTGAAAAGGACAAAATCAAAGGTG
>CAJXUF010000124.1 GCA_913061175.1 uncultured Psychrobacter sp. | reverse complement strand
ATCGTAGATGCACGTCGCCGCGAAGGTCCTTTTAAAGACTTATACGACTTCTGCCGCCGTGTCGACATCAAAAAAGTCAATAAGCGCACACTTGAAGCGTTGGTCAGTGCTGGCTGTTTTGATGACTTTGCCGCCACGCTACGACCTGACTTGCCAGCCGATGAAGCTTACGAGATTCGCGGCGCCTTGATGAGTCAATTGCCAAGCGCCGTACAAGCCGCTGAGCAAGACCGTCAAAACCGCGAAATCGGTATGATGGATTTGTTTGGTGAAATGGACGGTGTGGTCGCAGCGCCGCCGTTAGTGATGACGCCAGAACTCATCTGGGGTGACAAACACCGTCTAAAAGCGGAAAAAAACACCTTGGGACTGTACTTAACGGGACATCCAATCAATGAGTATTTGGATGAGTTGAAACGCTATACCTCTGGTGCGCGTCTCGACAAGTTAACCGATACTGGCTATAACGGCAGTTGCTATTTCTCGGGGCTTATTATAGATATTGCCAACTTTGGTAATCGTAACGTAATTACTTTAGATGACGGTACATCGAGACTCGAGGTCAGCTGTTATGCTGAGCGTTTTAACCGTGTCAAAGAGCAGTTGAAAATCGATGAAGTCGTCATCATCAAAGGCAGTATCCGTGAGCGTGATGGACGTTTGTTTGCACGTCTTGATAGTGCCATGAGTATGGTAGATGCCAGACTACGTTGGCTCAAAAAAATCAGTATCAAAGTTCACGGTAGTGATATTAATCTGCTCACACGTCTACAGCCATTACTTAAATCAGCCCAAGCTGACATTATTCCCGAGCCGCGTCTGGCTTATAACCAAGAGCAAGACGAACAAGGTAATGGCGGTAACAATGTCTACGACCCTGCAATGGGTGGCAGCTTGTATGATGAGAACGGTAATGATTTATTGGCATTAGAGAGCGACATGAACCATGATGCGGCCAATCAAAACGGTATGTCAGCCAGTTATGCCAATAATGCCCTGAGTAATACTGACGCTTCTATCAATGATAACTGTCTGCCACTTGGACTAAGCATTTATGAAGTCTATGGCATCGCAAATGTTGGACTGTCTGAGCACTGGCGCGTTTATCCAAATGACGACAACCTGCAGACATTAAAGACTTTGGTCAGTGAAGAGAATTTACATTTCCATTACAGCTAAGACGTACATTACGTTTTAAAAATTCATTATAGTAATCTTATTGCTTTAACTTTTATAAATTGGACAACCACCATGGATGACACTATAAATAATAATATGCTCGGACAAACTGATGAAGAAATTATCAATCATGAACAGTTCGAGGACATGCGTGACCTGCTCGAAGAAGACTTTGTCGATTTGATACAAGTATATTTTGCTGATAGCAAGCAAAGAGTTGCAGCGCTGCGAATTGCCCATCAAAAAGACGATAACGCCAATGGTTTTGAAACTGCTCATGCTTTAAAAGGTGCCAGCGCCAACTTGGGTACGACTCAATTAGTCCGCCTTAGCAGCCAGTTACAAGAATACTGCCGTGAGCGCCGTATCAGTGAGCAAGCCGTCCTGATCGAAGAGATTGCCATTGCATTACACCGTGCTGAACAAGAAATCAATCAGAGACTGGGACAATAATGAGTAACGACGCTTCATTAGCAGTATCATCACATACAGTAAGCGACTACCTTGATTGCCTACAAGTAGTCATGGTCAATACGACTTTGCCTGCCAATATTGGTTCGGCTGCCCGTGCAATGCATACCATGGGCTTGTCTCGCTTAACGGTGGTTGATCCCAAATTACCGATTGACGAAACCAGTGTGTCTCATGCAGCGGGTGGCAGTGAATTATTATCCTCAGCTTTGATTACACCCACTTTAGAATCTGCTATTTCAGACTGTCAGTTGGTATTTGCCGCTAGCAGTCGTAGCCGTCATATGCCGCGCCCTGTCGTGACACCTACGCAAGCCGCTAAGATTATGTTTGACTTTATCGATGCACAGGCAGCGTTAAGTGCAGACGATAGTAATGTTGATACCTCATCTGCTGCTACTTCTAACAAACCAAATATTGCTATATTGTTTGGACGTGAAGACCGTGGATTGACCAATGAAGAATTGGCTTATGCTGATTATCACATTCAAATCGATGCCAATCCTGCTTACCCTGTGCTAAATGTTGCATCAGCGGTGCAAGTCATCGCCAGCTTTATTTTTGCTTATGCTCAAACGCATACTCAGACAGCTGATAGTTTAGATTCGGATGCAAGCACAGACGCCCAATCGATAATCAATGTGAATTTGCGTCAGCAATGGGATGAGCCTGCTATTAATCAGCAGCAGCTGCAACAGCTCACTCAGCGCACCACTGACCTTATGGTACAGCGTGGCCTAGCAAATAACGAACATCTAAAGTCATTGCCATCGCGCTTGTCTAGACTTGGGTCACGCCTACAGCTTGATCAAAAAGAATATCAGCTATTAAGCGCTTTGATTGCCAAACTATCGAAAGACTAAAACAAGCCGTAGTTTATAAGCTTGCCTTTGTTTGACAGCTTTTTACTATATTTTGCGGTATAAAGCTGTTATAACTTGCAGAAGCTTAGCGAAAATATATATTCCTGATTATCCGAACTTTATGACCACAGATTAGAGGCATCGCTGTTTTCGCAACGACACTCTACCGACGAATAGATAGGACGCTTTATGTCATTGCCATCCAAATTATTCAAATCACTTGTTACTATCAAGAATGATTTGAAGGAAGATATTGATGCAGTATTCACCCGAGATCCTGCGGCGCGTAATAGTCTGGAAGTGATCCTAACTTATCCGGGCATACATGCGCTTGTTTTGCATCGCGGTGCACACTGTCTTTGGAACAATGAACAAAAACTAGCCGCTCGCGTGATCTCTTATGGCTCGCGCATCATGACAGGTATCGAAATTCACCCTGCTGCTAAGATTGGTAGACGGTTTTTTATCGATCATGGTGTCGGCGTCGTCATCGGTGAGACTGCTGAGATTGGTAACGACGTGACGCTATACCATGGTGTTACTTTGGGCGGTGTGTCTTGGAATAATGGCAAGCGTCACCCAACGCTGGAAGACGGTGTAACCGTTGGTGCTGGAGCAAAAGTTTTGGGACCATTTACGGTCGGTAAAAATGCCAAAATTGGCTCAAATGCAGTGGTAGTCAAACCAGTACCAGCAGGTGCTACGATGGTCGGCAGTGCCGCGCGTATGATCTCAGATCATCACGATGAAAAAGGCAATCCAATCGCGACAAAAGTACAAGATGCCAAGCAACAAGAAAAAGTTGCACAAGCTGGTGAGAACAGCGAACAAGCTAAAGATACTACCCCTACTGCCAAACGCACCAATACCTTCCGTGCTTATGGTATCGACCCTTATTCACAAGACCCTGTCGCAGAAGCATTTGCTAAAATGCTTGAGCACATTCAACAATCAGAAAATCGCCTCGATCAACTACAGTCAGCAATGTGTGATATTGATCCCAATTTTTGCAAAAAGGAATACGATAAGTTATGTCTAGAAGATTTAGATGTGATTGGTCGTGCTGATGCAGATGATATCAATGATGAGAAAAATCGCTAAGGTAGTCATTAAAGGTAGGCATTAAAGGTAGGCATTACTATTACCGTATAAACTGATAACAAATGCTTATATAGATTTTAGTGAAGAAACAATGAAATTAAAGCAGGATTGGATAAAATCTACCATGTCCGCATACATGGTAGATTTTATCCAATCCTGCTTAACTCTCTAGAAAATGTCAATCTTGCGAGTCGTTGCTTTTCATCTCAGAGTAAGCAGCACGAGCTAAGAAGTTCTCTGATGAGTTGATAACTTAGAAGACCTTTGTTCGTCCTGTATATCCAATATTACTCAATGTATACAACAACGATATAATCAAAATTAGATTGTGCTATATCTCTGTGCCTGCGCTATACCAGATATTTAATAGTTTTTACTAAATAAATATATCCTGACCTCACCGCTTCTTGTGAGCTTTGATTTATCATATTGTTAAAATTAGAAAAAATTATTTAGCAGCCTTTCCGCACTGTTTACTTCACTAAAGCTATCAATTATTTCATTTTTAACCGTCTGCGACATGTATTTAGTACTTTTTAGTATTAGTAGTAGGTTTGAAATCGCCCAAGTAATCGTAAATAAAAATCTTTCTAGTAATTAATAAATTGATATCGACATACTGAATGGGGTGGCACTTCTCTTTATTGTATTCAAGATATTGATAAAACTCGTCCCTCTGTTGACCATTCCACTTATATCCATAAGGCATATTTCCTGAAAACGTTCTATGACTCTCAACTTTATGACCATCTATGGTCAATCTTAATATCTTCATTTTACTTGTGTCGGTATAACTACTTCGTAGATACAAACACCCTTCCTTTATATTATTTGGTTTTTCTGCTTTTCTTTCAGCGATATAGCGCACACCCCAGACCTCAAAAATAAAGTATCCGCATAATAAAGTTATGATGATAAGTTTTTGATGTCCGAGATAGATACCGCGGATTTTTTTACTATAACTTTTCATCCTTCTCTTCTTATAATTTTTAGGTTTCATCAATAACTGGGGTTAGTTTAAAACTAGCTATATTTAAATGTAATAGACCAACGTTCTTTACCACAGGGTATTTATCTTCGGTAAGGGTTTTAAGGTGCTCGGAAGGCGTGTTATCGCAGGCAGATAAAGTAGAGATTATTATTACTAATAAACTCGTGACTATCTTTTTCTTCGAAAAGTTCATTGGTTTTTGCATAGGTAGTAGTGTCTTGAGGATTACATCGTCACTTATACTAACAATTGCTTAAATAATCGCATAGTTTTTATTAGGTTTTTGTCTAGGAAACTGATGGGTTGAGGCAGAGTGAATACTGAACAGCGATAGTTTTAGGTGAAAAGATATAATAGCAGTTAAGATATGGCTACTTACTAGCCAAATTAGAGCTTGGTTGAAATCAATTCTTCAATCCCCGCTTCCTCATGCGCTTTAAATGGATAGCGATCTGCCATTATTATCCAGTTTCCCATTGGCTCATTAGATATGAATTTTTCACTTAGGCTATTTGTTTCGTTGGCTCGTTTAATGAGTAAGATATCAATATCCATCGTTACCCTCCGTACCTGATTGGGTTCATTCTGTCGACATCTATGACAGTCTCCTTCAAGCGTTCTAAAGGTTTGCTGTAGTTGTTGTAGGCTCACAGGTGTGGTCAATGTTAGATGGACACATTGATTGGTATAGTCAGGCTTTGGCTGTTCCAAGGTTGCAGTAAAATCAGGATTTTGAAAAGCCGTAGACAATCGCACCTCACCTAGCGCTGCTAATCGCTGCCGAGCAAGCGGTAGATACTTGTCGGCTTGATAGTTACTACCTAGCGCTAACACTAGCTCTACCACGGGCTGCGCTTGTACAGACTCAGGTGCGCATTGTTTTAACGTTGCCAAATTCAAATCCACTGACGTTTTATCCATCATCGACTTGGCTGTCATTAACTTCTTTGGCAGCTTCTTTGGTAGCTAGCTCGTTGGTTGATGCTGGCGCATAGCGCGTTATTTGCACCCCGACCGCATCAGCTTGAGCAATAGCGGTAGGCTTAGCAATGCTCAACGTTATTTTTTGACAGTCATATTTTGCAAATATCTTATCAGAGATCTGACCAGCCAAATGCTCAAGTAGCTTTGCTTGAATCTCTTTGCACCACTCGCTCACATCATCGCGGACTTCTTTATAGCTCAGAGCATCGCTGACATCATCTGACACAGCAGCACGGCTAATGTCCGTTTCAAGCGCAATATCAATGAGTAATGGCTGAGTAATGGCTCGCTCCCAATCAAACACACCGATTACTGCATCGACTTTTAGACCTTTTATAAATACCACGTCAGACTGAGTATGAAACATGCTTTCATCCTTGTTTGCTAATTTTTTCGTGTTTTTAGTGTTTACTTAACTGTTTTTAGCGCTTCTTCACGTAGGCGCGCCGCTTTTAACACTTTACTTGGACGATGGCGCCACAGGTCAATGCTGAATAATAGCAGACCTAACCAAATCAAACCAAATACTGCCAAACGTTGTAAATCGAACGGTTCTTTATAATAAAACACCGCCAAAAAGAAAATGAAGGTCGGCGTCAGATAGTTCATAAAGCTCAGAATACTGTATGCAACGAGCTTGGTAGATTTATTGAATAATAAAAGTGGTATCAGCGTAATTGGACCTGCGATCATAAGCAGCCAAATATTTGAGCTAAACCAAAAGCTCAGTTGATGACTTGCCACATCAGACTGCCAAAACCACCACAGACATAACGGTACTAACATCGCAGTCTCGACAAACATGGCATCAACAGCAGTCAATGGCGTTTGTCGTTGAATCGTCCCGTAGGTACTGAAACTAAATGCCAAAATCAACGATATCCACGGCAGACTGCCAAGCATCATCACTTGAATGACCACAGACAATAATGCAAAGCCAATAGCGACCCATTGTAGCGTGCGCAAACGCTCTTTGAACAAGATCATGGATAGCGCAACGCCGACCAATGGCCCGATAAAGTAACCCAAACTGGCCTCAAGAATACGGTCTTGATTGACCGCCCATACATAGGTCAGCCAGTTGGTCGCAATAATTAAACCAGACAAAAAGGTGAATACAATCCATCTTGGGTTTTGCTTGAGCGTTTCTATCCATCCCCAACGTTTGGTAGCCACTAACACAATCAGTAGGCAACAAAACGTCCAAACGATACGGTGACCAATGATCTCCGTCGCATCATAATCAGATAGCTGTTTGAAGTATAACGGAAATCCGCCCCAAATAAAGAACGCGATCAGCGCAGTAATAATGCCGCGTCTGGTTGTGGTTATCGGGGCAACGGGTTTTTTGATGACATTTTGGGTAGTCATAATATAGGACAACTTTTTAGAGCAAAGCGCACTCTCACCTAATTCTAATTATTATTGTCAATCGAATCGTGAAAGCGCAGGGTTACTACAGTGAGATTATAAGGTAAAAAGCAATGTACTCATGCCAATAGTGACATGAGTACATTGCTAACGATGTTAGATTAAACTTTTAAGAGTTAATGGTAGCTTAGCGACTTACTCAGCACCAGTATCCACTTGGATAGACATACCGATTTGGTTGGCAAGTTCAGCAAATCCAGGAAAGCTAGTATTAACCGTTTCAACCCCTTCAATGGTAATTTGCTGGGATGCACGCAGACTGGCTACAGAGAAGCTCATTGCAATACGGTGATCATGATGCGAGACAATATGACCACCACCAAAGACAGGCTGGCTATTGTTGACTTCACCGTTTTCGGTAGCTACGCCTTTGCCTTCGATAATCAGACCATCATCAGTTACAGTACAATCAATACCAAGCGTATGTAATCCTTCTGCCATCACAGCGATACGATCTGATTCTTTGACACGCAGCTCTTTGGCACCAGTCAATACCGTACGACCTTGTGCACAGCTAGCCGCGATAAATAGCACAGGGAACTCATCAATCGCCAGTGGTACGAGATGCTCTGGTATCTCAATACCGACTAGGTTTGAGCTGCGAATCGTAATATCAGCAACTGGCTCGCCGCCCACATGTGTCTCATTGCTTAGGCTAATATCTGCATTCATTAATTTAAGAATATCAATGACGCCAGTACGCGTAGGGTTGATACCTACTTGTGTCAAGGTCAGCTCGCTATTTTGACTGATGGCCGCTGCCACCATAAAAAACGCTGCAGATGAGATATCAGCAGGAACCGCGATATCGCCGCCTGTTAGTGTGCCACCGCCAGTGACACTGATACGATTGCCTTCTACGGTTACCGGATAACCAAAGGCCGATAGCATACGCTCAGTATGGTCACGGCTAATCTCAGGCTGTATGACTGTTGTCGTACCATCGGCCCATAGACCTGCTAGTAGCAAGCAAGATTTTACCTGAGCTGAAGCGACTGGCATATCATACTCAGTGCCTTGTAATGGCTTACCAGCTGTATCACGACCAGTGATACTTAGCGGTGCTGTACCGCTATGACCAGTGCTCTGAATCACAGCTCCCATCGTGCGTAGCGGTGCCGCCACGCGCTCCATTGGGCGTTTATTCAAGCTAGTATCACCTGTCAGCACGCTATCAAATGATTGTGCTGCCAAAATACCAGATAGCAGACGCATACTGGTACCAGAGTTACCCATATACAGTGGGGTTTTGCTAGGTTTTAAACCATTCATACCGACGCCATGAATGGTCAAGTTGCCATTGTCAGGGCCTTCGATAGTCACACCCATATCACGGAATGCTTGTAGCGTTGCTAGCGCATCTTCCCCTTCCAAAAACCCAGTCACATTTGTCACGCCTGTGGCAAGACTGCCGAGCATAATGCTGCGATGCGAGATAGATTTGTCACCAGGAATGGCGATGGTGCCAGAAACAGTATTGCTAGGGGTAATATTATAAGAAGCTGACATAGCAGAAGTATCCGTATAAGGGGTGCTGGCTAACATATGGCCGAAATGTCGCCGTGCGGCTTGCGCGCGGCCCAAAAGTCCCATCAGGGCAGTTGAATCTTGATCAATGATAAGCTGGCGCATTGTCTGTAAATAGACACCATACTCATCAAGTGCGCTGACAATCGCGCTTTGGTTGGCAAAAAATATATCATGCCACATTTTAGGATCACTAGCGGCGATGCGAGTAAAGTCCCGAAATCCACCTGCTGCATAACGAAACATATCTAAATTGTTATCATGGCTTGCCAGCTGCTCAACGAGGTTGAAGGCCAGTAGATGCGGCAGATGACTGGTATGAGCCAGAATTTTGTCGTGACGCTCAGCATCCATAGGTATGACCGAAGCGCCTACCGCCTCCCACAGCTGTTTGAGCCTCATAGTTACTAGGATATCAGTCGTTGGCAGCTCGCAAATAATGACGCTATGGTTGCTGAACAAATCACTACGGCGAGCGTGATACCCTGAATCCTCAGCCCCAGCAATAGGATGCGCCGGTATAAATCCAATAGGCAAGATTGTAAATACCTCTTTTGCCGCCTGAATGATATTGGCTTTAGTACTACAGACATCAGTAATGATACAGTCTATGGCGATTAGGCCGTTGTCCATCGCCGCTTTGATATCTACAACTGTCTCTTATACACATCTCCGAGCCCACGAGACGGA
>CAJXUF010000123.1 GCA_913061175.1 uncultured Psychrobacter sp. | reverse complement strand
CGGCATACGAGATAGGAGTCCGTCTCGTGGGCTCGGAGATGTGTATAAGAGCCAGATATCCAGCAGAACTCTCTGGTGGTCAGCAGCAGCGTGTTGCGATTGCACGAGCGTTGGCCATGGATCCCGTCGCAATGCTGTTTGATGAGCCAACCTCCGCGCTTGATCCTGAGATGATTCAAGAGGTGCTAGACGTAATGGTCGAGCTGACTCGCGATGGTATGACCATGATGTGCGTGACGCATGAAATGGGCTTTGCCAGTCAGGTGGCCAATCGTATTATCTTTATGGATGAAGGACATATCGTAGAAAACTGTAGTAAGGATGAATTTTTTGAAGGGGCAAAAAGTGACCGTGCACAGATGTTCTTATCGAAGATTTTAAATCATTAAATACACTTTGATTTACGATTGTTTATAGCATTATTTAGAATATGAAGACGTGTTTTAAAGCTTACTTTTCTTTCCACTGTTAATAACTATACAAAGCGCCCTATTAAAGACAGTTAAACGCTATCTTTAATAGGGCGCTTTGTATTCAGTTTCTTTTGTATAACTATTTGAACAATAATTTGGAGCCTATGATGTTTACACATAAGGAATTTAAATAAGATAGCTTTGAGACTATAAAGCCGCTGAAAATAGAGCGGGAATAGTCACAGGGTTAGAGAAATCGCAAACGGTAAAGGCAGATGAAATGGCACATCTGATTAATCAAATAAATTTAAAAAGGTAATAATCGTAATATAGATAAACTTAATTTAATTTAACGCTATCAACTGAATTAGGATTGAATATGACGCTAAAACGAACCGTCGGCATACTACTGTTCAATGAAGTAGAAGTATTGGATTTTGCAGGACCTTTTGAGGTGTTTTCGTTGGCTGAAAATGCTGCCAGTTCTAGTGATGATAAGCACTTTGACGTTATCACTATTGCTGAGCATCAAGCAAGGATATCCGCTAGGAATGGTCTACAAGTTATCCCTGACTATAGTTTTGCCAATCATCCAGACATTGATGTATTAATCGTCCCTGGTGGTTACGGTGCCGAAAAAACAGAAATATATAATAAGGTGGTAATTGATTGGATTATCACTCAAGCAAGTTTGGCAGAGCTGACGCTTTCAGTGTGTACGGGAGCATTGCTATTGGCTAAGGCAGGTTTGCTAGCTGGTAAGTCAGCAACCACGCACTGGATGGATTTGGATAATTTAGCATCCTATCCTGATATCGATGTGATCTCGCATACGCGTTTTGTAGATGCTAGTGACGATACTGGTAATATCATCACATCAGCGGGGATAAGTGCAGGCATCCACGCAAGTCTATACTGTATAGAAAAATTAATAGATAGTGAAACCATGTGTGCAACAGCACATCGCATGGAGTTCGATATTGACTAAGTGAATTGCTAGATAGGTGAGTGAATGGCTGTTTACTGATACAATAGCGGTCAATATTTTTGATAATTAAAATAATTCATAAACCATATTGGAGTTTGTATGAGCGTAGAAAATCCATCTGTAGCATCGAGCACAGCAGCAAAAAAAGGTGTGGTTATTATTGGTGCAGGACTGGCAGGCTGGCATGTCATTGATGCCATTCGTGCCAAAGATACAGAGATTCCAATTACCCTAATCACGGCTGATAGTGGCGACCGTTATCACAAGCCGATGTTGACGATGGCAATCAGCCAAAACAAACGAGCATCAGATTTGGTACGGGCATCTGGTAGCGAGGCGGCGAACACAGCAGAAGTGACTTTGTTAGCCAATACGCAAGTGACAGATATTGATCCAGTGAGCCAAACTGTACAGGTACGATCTACTGTACAGTCAGATGACGCACTGACGACTATCGGCTATGAGAAAATGGTACTAGCGATGGGCGCGCATCCTATCTTTCCTAAAAGTCTGCCACAAGATTTGGTCTGGCATGTCAATCATATCGAGCGCTTTAGTCAGCTACAAGAAAAGCTAACAACCGGTAGCCAGCATGTTGCGATCGTTGGTGCTGGTATGGTGGGTACAGAAATCGCAGAAGACCTACTTAAAGCTGGTCATAAAGTAACGCTCATTGACTTAAACGATGCACCGCTTTCACAGATGCTACCAGCAAAAGCGACTGCACGTATCGCCAAAGCGATTGAGTCGCAGGGTATTCAATTCTTAGGTGGTTATCAAGTATCAGCTGTCACTCGTGTTAATGACGATGACAATAATAATGACAGCGAAGATGGCGAGAAACTACAAGTAGACTATGCACCGTTATCATCGGATGCAGACAATACTGATACTCAGCCGCTCGAACCACTGATTGTAGATCATGTGATTGCCAGTACAGGTCTGACAGTCGATGAGCAATTACCTGCTGCGGCTGGTGTAGAATTCGATCGCCGTACGGGTATCGTGGTGGATGCAGCGACATTGCGTACCAATGCAGCGAATATCTATGCCATCGGCGACTGTATGTCTATCAATGGGGTTGCCTGTCGTTATGTTGCGCCATTACGCGCGCAGGCTGCGACTATCGCTGCTGATATTTTAGGTCATGAACACAGTGGTTATGATCATAAGCCGCCGATGATTCGCCTAAAAAATAAAGCCATCTCTGTGATGGTGACGGGCGTACCGCAAGCAGCAGGTAATTGGCAAGTGAAGACAGAAAGCGATGATGAGCTAATCATGGATTTGCTCGATGATAATGAAGCCGTTAGCGCAACAGTAACGATTAAAGCGCCTGCAGCTCCTAAGGCATAATGATTGAAATACCGTCTTTTGAAAAACTAATAAAAGCATATAATTTATAAGTAATGTCCTTTATTAGATGCTTTCCAGAGGACTTAATTAAAAGACAATATTGATGATCTAGCCAGCCCATTCCTTATGATGTGGCTGGCTTTTTTGTGTCAAATATTTGCCATGATTCTATGCTACCTTTTACTAAGTAGAAAGGCAGACTATCTAATTAAATGATACATACTGTATTGATATTGTTGACAGGCTTTCATTGATGGCGTTATAGTAGCTGAATGCTATGTAAGACCTGCCCAAGGAAGAAGGTTTGCACGCAGGCTATTAATAAGTGCTATTTATAAATACTATAAAAAGTAAAACGAAAGGACTCGTTATGACTCAAACTCCTGATTTCGATTCGACTCGCGTTGACTTCGACACTATTTTAAACAACATTCCTAGTATCAATATGGGCGCACGCTCAGCCAATGCACCACTTACTCAAAGCTATGACAAAGGTCCTGATGTACCGCTGATTGAAGCGACAATCGGTGACTTTTTTGATGCTATTGTTTCTAAATATCCTGAGCGCGAAGCACTGGTCGTCCGCCATCAAAATATCCGCTGGACATATCGTGAGCTACAGCAGCAAGTAAATCAGCTAGCCAGTAGCATGATTGAAATGGGACTAGAGATTGGCGATCGTATCGGTATCTGGTCACACAATAATTCTGAATGGTTGCTCATGCAATTAGCCACGGCAAAAGTCGGCGTTATCCTCGTTAATATCAATCCTGCCTACCGTACTTTCGAGTTGCAATATGCCTTAAACAAACTGGGCTGCTCAGCGCTCGTGCTTATGCGCCATTTTAAAACCAGTGACTATGCCAGTTTAATCCGTGAGCTATGTCCTGAGATTTACCACAAAGACTACACTCAGCTTGATTTGGTCGAGATTCCAACGATTGAACGTATCATTTGGATTGATGAGCCAGCGTCGGACGAGACCTTTGGTTTTATGCAAAAATTCTCGAGCTGGATGAGCGAGGGTGATGCCAATGATCCACGTGTTGCCGAGCGCCAAGCTCAGCTTAAAAACACCGATGCTATCAATGTACAGTTCACCAGTGGTACGACAGGTACACCAAAAGGTGCAACCTTAAGCCATCGTAATATCTTAAATAATGGCTACTTTATCGGTGAGGCCATGAACCTTACCGAAGAGGATAGGCTGTGTATTCCAGTACCTTTGTATCATTGCTTTGGTATGGTGCTTGGTAATCTAGCGATTCTCACGCATGGTGGCTGTATCGTATATCCAAACGACGGCTTTGAGCCATTGACCGTACTGCAGGCAGTCGAAGAAGAAAAGTGTACAGGTTTGCACGGCGTGCCAACGATGTTTATCGCAGAGCTTGACCATCCTGAGTTTGAAAACTTTGATCTGTCTACCTTACGTACAGGTATCATGGCTGGGTCTAGCTGTCCGATTGAGGTTATGCGCCGTGTCATCGATAAGATGCATATGAGCGAAGTCACCATTGCCTATGGTATGACAGAGACCAGTCCCGTATCTTGCCAGACCAATGAGCACACGCCACTTGATAAACAAGTATCAACCGTGGGACTGGTACAGCCTGCGCTTGAGGTCAAAGTCGTCGATACAGAAACAGGTGAAATTGTCCCGCTGGGTGAGACAGGTGAGTTGCTTACACGAGGTTATTCCGTGATGAAAGGCTATTGGGGCAGTCGTTTTAAAACGCGTGAGGCAATCCAAGATGGTTGGATGCATACGGGTGACTTGGCCACAATGGATGAAGACGGCTATGTCAAAATCGTCGGCCGTAGTAAAGACATGGTAATTCGCGGCGGCGAAAATATCTATCCAGTAGAAATTGAAAATTACCTCTATCGTCATCCAAAGATTCGTGATGTACAAATCGTGGGTATACCAGATGAGCGTTATGGTGAAGTACTTGCGGCGTGGATTATTCCAAAAGAGCCTGGCTGCTTGACTGAACAGGAAGTGCGTGAGTTCTGTAGCGAGCATATCGCTCATTATAAAGTGCCGACTTACTATCGCTTTGTGACTGAATATCCAATGACCATCACTGGAAAAATTCAAAAATATAAAATCATTGAGCAAATGAAAGAAGAGTTGGGTTTGTCGTAAGCTTACTTATCTGCTCCAAAAAATAAAAGACTAACCATATTCATTTCACTGTAAAAGTATTACAGCGTTAACCTCGCTTGAAGTATCACACATACATCTGCACTCGGTTGCCTTGTACTACTTTTAAATTGAATCGACTATATGTGAGCAACGCTTAAAAATAGTAGTTAGTATCATTTATATAAAAAGCTACTCACATCTACGTATCTATCTATGTATAAGAAAAAAAGGGATATCATGAGCGCTATCATAACCAGTAAACTGAGTCCAAACTCAAGCGATTTTCAGCAAAACAGTGCCGCGATGCAAGAGATAGTCGATGACCTGTATGTACACTTGCGTAAAGTTGCCCATGGTGGCTCAGAGCGCGCACGAGCCAAGCATCTAGCGCGTGGTAAGCTGTTACCACGTGAGCGCGTTGAGCGTTTATTGGATGTAGGTACACCGTTCCTAGAAGTGGCACCGATGGCTGCACATGATATGTATGGTGAAGAGATTCCGGCTGCTGGCGTGATTGCTGGTATCGGCCGTATCAATGGCATCGAATGTATGATTGTCTGTAACGATGCCACGGTAAAAGGCGGCACGTACTACCCAATGACGGTCAAAAAGCATCTACGTGCGCAAGAAATCGCGCAAGAAAATCATCTGCCGTGCGTTTATCTGGTTGATTCAGGTGGCGCAAACTTACCGAACCAAGATGATGTATTCCCTGATAAAGAACATTTCGGCCGTATCTTTTTTAATCAAGCCAATCTCAGTGCGGCAGGTATTCCACAGATTGCTGTGGTTATGGGCAGCTGTACGGCTGGCGGTGCCTATGTGCCTGCCATGAGCGATGAGTCTATTATCGTCAAAGAGCAAGGTACGATCTTTTTGGGTGGTCCACCACTAGTCAAAGCAGCAACGGGTGAAGAGGTCACGGCAGAGGATTTGGGTGGTGGCGATGTACATACCCGACTGTCAGGTGTAGTCGATCATCTAGCGCAGAATGATACCCACGCGTTATCGATTGCCCGTAATATCGTCAGTCACCTAAATCGCCCTGTAAAAAATATTCCTAATCAAATCACACCGCGTCCGCCACGTTACGATGCCAAAGAACTCTATGGTGTGATTCCAACGGACAAGCGCAAGCCATTTGATATCAGAGAAATCATTGCACGTATCGTTGATGACAGTGCCTTTGATGAGTTTAAAGCACGCTTTGGTACGACGCTGGTCTGTGGATTTGCTCATATCGAAGGGATGCCTGTTGGTATCATCGCCAATAACGGTATCTTGTTCAGTGAGTCAGCGCAGAAAGGGACACACTTCATCGAGCTATGCTGTAAGCGCAAAATCCCATTAGTATTCCTGCAGAACATTACTGGCTTTATGGTGGGGCGTAAATACGAAAACGAAGGTATTGCCCGTCATGGTGCCAAGATGGTAATGGCTGTGGCCAATGCCAAAGTACCAAAATTCACCGTTATCGTCGGTGGCTCGTTCGGCGCTGGTAACTACGGTATGTGTGGCCGCGCTTATAGCCCGCGTTTCTTATGGATGTGGCCAAATGCCCGTATCTCTGTCATGGGCGGCGAGCAAGCTGCATCAGTACTGGCAACGGTCAAACGTGATAACTTTGATCGCAAAGGTGAAGCGTGGAGCGATGAGGACGAAGCGGCATTTAAAGCGCCGATTCGCGAAATGTACGAAGAGCAAGGTCATCCGTATTATGCCACCGCACGTATGTGGGATGACGGCGTAATTGATCCTGCTGATACGCGCAATGTATTGGCGTTAGGATTAAGTGCGGCTTATAACGCGCCGATTGAAGAGACGACATTTGGTGTCTTTAGAATGTAAGCATTCTAAAGTCTTACCATAATAAGCGACTACTGCGTCAATCTCATTTGAAGTACGATCGGTACATCTACGCTTAGTCTTTGCACTTGGTTTCCTTGTATTAACATTATTATGGATTGACCAAGAGTTTGTTTAAGTATTTACATAAAAAACATAGAGAAAGTTATGCAAAAAGATAGTGATAAAAATTATAAAAGCCTACTGGTTAAAGTGGAGCAACACGTTGCTACAGTGACGTTAAATCGTCCTGAGATACGTAATGCCTTTAACGATGAAATGATAGCCGAGCTAACCGATGCATTCAGTACGCTTGGTGCTGATGATGAGGTACGTGTCATTGTGCTAGCCGCTGCTGGCAAGGCATTTTGCGCAGGTGCTGACCTTAATTGGATGCGTGCCATGGCGGATTATAGCTATGAAGAAAACCTAGCGGATGCTGACAAATTGGCGCAAATGCTTAAGACTATTTATGAATGTCCTAAGCCGACAGTTGCGGCTATTCAAGGCGATGTTTATGCAGGTGGCATGGGTCTTGTCGCTGTTTGTGATGTGGCCATTGCGGTCAAAATTGCTAACTTTTGCCTGAGCGAAGTGCGTTTGGGCTTAGCCCCTGCCACTATCAGCCCTTATGTTATCCGAGCGCTAGGAGCTAGAGCGTCGCAGCGTTATTTCTTAAGTGCTGAAGTATTTGATGCCAAAAAGGCGCGTCAGCTTGGTTTTATCCATGAGCGTGTTAGCGAAGAAGGGCTGGCCGATGAAGTGGCTGCGTTCTGTAATAAGGTCGTCAAAAATAGCCCTGACGCAGTTAAGACCTGCAAACAGCTATTACACGATGTCGCTGGTGCACCTATTACAGATGAGCTGATTGCTGACACGGTCAAAGGTATTGCTGATATCCGCTCATCAAAGCAAGGCCGCGAGGGGGTGCAAGCGTTTTTGCAAAAGCGTAAACCTGATTGGCTAATGGCAGACTAACTAGTAGTAGAACAATGATAGGAAAATGGGCAAATAGACAAGACGTCAAATAATAACGACAAGACACAGGGATAGTTATGTTTTCTAAAATTCTAATCGCCAACCGTGGTGAAATTGCTTGCCGAGTGGCTGCGACTGCTAAGCGTCTTGGCGTCAGTACCGTTGCTGTTTACTCCGATGCGGATCGTGAGGCCAAGCATGTGGCTGTCTGTGATGAAGCTATCTATTTGGGTGGTTCGGCACCGAAAGACAGTTATCTAAAAGGCGATTCTATTATTGCTATCGCTAAGCAGACGGGCGCCCAAGCGATTCATCCAGGATATGGGTTTCTAAGTGAAAATGCAGACTTTGCACAGGCTTGCCAAGATGCTGGCTTAGTATTTATTGGCCCATCGGCAGATGCTATTCGTGCCATGGGCGGCAAATCTGAGTCTAAGCGCTTGATGGAATCGGCTGGTGTGCCGCTGATACCGGGCTATCATGGTGACAATCAAGATGCGCAGTTTTTGCAGCAGCAGGCAGATGACATTGGCTATCCTGTCTTGATTAAAGCGAGTGCAGGTGGCGGCGGCAAAGGCATGCGTATCGTTGAAAAAAGTAGCGATTTTATTGACCTGTTAGACTCATGTCGCCGCGAAGCGATTACCAGTTTTGGTAATGATCAAGTGTTGGTCGAAAAATATGCGCTAAAACCACGTCATATCGAAATCCAAGTATTTGGTGATACGCATGGCAATTATGTGCATCTGTTTGAGCGTGATTGCTCAGTACAGCGTCGCCATCAAAAAGTATTAGAAGAAGCGCCAGCGCCCGGTGTCGATACTGCCATGCGTGAAGCGATGGGTACAGCGGCAATCGAAGCAGCACGTGCGGTTGATTACGTTGGTGCAGGTACTGTTGAATTCATCGTTGAGCAGCGTGAAGACTCTATGAATTTTTATTTCATGGAAATGAACACGCGTTTGCAAGTTGAGCATCCCGTTAGTGAAGCGATTACTGGCGTCGATTTGGTCGAGTGGCAGCTGTTGGTTGCTGCAGGTCAGCCATTACCGAAAACGCAAGACGATCTGGCTATCAACGGTCATGCAATTGAGGCACGTATTTGTGCTGAAAACCCTGACAACAATTTCTTGCCAGCGACTGGGACTTTATTCACTTATCAAAAGCCTGAGCATAGTACCTTTAACATTACTGATGTACGTATTGACGATGGCGTACGTGAGGGTGATGTGATCAGTCCTTTTTACGACTCTATGATTGCTAAGCTTATCGTCCATGCGCCTACGCGCGAGCAGGCACTTGCGAAGATGGATCGCGCTTTAGCAGCAACCCGTATCGTTGGGCTACCTACCAATGTGGCGTTCTTGCGTTATGTGATTAATACTGATTCATTTAGGCAGCCTAATCTTGATACTGCTTTGATTGAGCGCGAAGCAGACGAGCTGTTTAACCAGCATCCCCTTGAGCTATCGACACTGGTGGCTACTGCGATTGTGCAGCAATTAGCGACTGAATCTATAGCAGCGAATGCTGATAGTCACTATAAGAATGACCCTTTTAACAGACATTCAGGGTTTCGCGCGTATACCTGTCTCTTATACACATCTGACGCTGCCGACGATATGCAGTGTGT
>CAJXUF010000122.1 GCA_913061175.1 uncultured Psychrobacter sp. | reverse complement strand
GAGATAGGAGTCCGTCTCGTGGGCTCGGAGATGTGTATAAGAGACAGAATCAATACTGTACCAGGTATGACCAGTCACAGTTTGGTGCCGATGGCAGCTAAAGCTCGCGGACTAGATTTTGACGCGCTATGTTGGCATATTTTGGCACAAACGCTATAACTGTCAAATCAACTAAATTGAGCAGATAGTGATGATTCTTTGTGTCACTAGAGCTGCTATACCACAGCTTCGTGTAAACTTGTGTAAATTCGCTGCTGCTAGTTAGTGTTTGGCTATTGTTTAACCATAAAATACGTTAATATTGTAAGAATAGGTCTATTTCGGTGATATTTATGTTGTTTTGTGAATACAGCTGATAACTTATTCATAATTTAAGAAAAATGTTACGTTTAAATCAACGTAATTGCTGTATATAAGCTGTATTTTCAATAAAATTTGATAACATATCGACTTAATAAGATTCTGCCAAAAATACGCAGATTTATATCAATAAATAGCATGATCAGTTTTATGCAAATATAGGGACAAAGGTCGTTATGGCTCAAACTGTCAACGAGGTAACTGACTTGATGAGTGATAAAGCCGGTCGCCCAAAATCTAAGATCCAAATACCAGCAACGGTAAAGTATCTATTTATGGTACTGATTTTAGGTTTGCTAGTGCTAATATTAATGATGGGCGGCAAAGCGCTGCGTGATGCACCGCCCGCGAATATTTATGTCAGTAATCAAGGTTTGTCTGCTGCTCAGTATCGCTCATTACAAGACGTGATGGAACAACAACAAGTAAGTAGCTTCTTTACTTCTGATTTGCAAGCATTGCGAGACATTACGATGGGCTTAGCTTGGGTAGACCAAGTGAGTATCTCTCGTGATTGGCAACGCGGTATTGTCGTCAACGCATTACCCAAGCAAGCAGTTGCTAATTTTGGTACAGAACGTTTGGTCGATGCAAAAGGCGCTGTGTTTGTTCCTGCTGATAGTAGAGATTTAACACAAGAGCGTTTTGCGACCTTACAGGGTGAGATGTCTCAAGCACCAGTTATTATGCAACAAATGCAGCAGGTCAATGATTGGTATGCACCGCTTGGTATGCAGGTCGAAGATATCATTCTGTCACCGAGAATGACTTGGCTGATCCGCTTTGACAACGGTCTACGTGTGATTGTCGACAATGAAAATACGGCGCAAAAGCTACTGAATTTAAGCCAGTTGCTTGGCAATCAGTTAAGTACGCGTCGAGATGACATGCAGTCTGTAGATTTACGATATAAAAATGGCTTTACCATTGCTTGGAATGTGACACAGAGTGCTGAAGCAGAATAGCCTAAGTAAGCCCTACATCTATGCATAACCGATGTGAGCTAATATAGTTTATTTAGTTTGAAGAAAATATGTACAACATCATAGCGTATTAGTAACGCTTTTTTTAATGATTCAATAGAAGAGCATCACTTGTTCTTCTATTTAGCGATAATTTGTCTGGTACCATGAAAAATAATGAAAATCTGGTTGTTGTCCATCTAAGTGCCACGGCAGTATATGTCGTCATAGGCAATGTTGTCTCTGCAAAAGACATTCGTATTTTGGGCGTAGGACAAGTTAAAAACAGCGATTTTTATCAAGGTCAAATAAAGCATCGTGAACGTTTGCAAGGTGCTATCAAGCAAGCCATTCAAGAAGCAGAAGACACCGCTAACTGCCGTGTGCATAGTGTTTGGTTAACCCTTGCGACCCCCGAACTCTCCAGCAAAAATAGTGCTGGAGAGGTCAAGGTAGAAGATGAAGTGGTACGTGCGAAAGACATGGTACAAGCATTGGCTAATGCAAAATCGCGTGATTTATCATCTGACTATTATTTGATGCATTGCTGTCAGCAAGGTATCTATGTCGATGAGCAAGATTTTATGGTGGATGATGTCATCGAAATGATGGCACACAATATCACCGTGATGTACCACATGATGATGATGCCTGTTGCCAGCCGTCAGAATATCCAAAAGCTATTACAAAGTTGTGACGTCGGCATTGATCATATTGTTTTCGATGCAGTGACCAGTGCTGAGTATAGTTTGATGACTGAGGAACGCCAGCAAGGGGTTTGCTTGGTCGATATTGGTGCCAGTACGACCAGCATCTGTGTGTATAAAGAAAATAAGCTGATTTTTACACATTGTATAGCAACGGGCAGTCATGAAGTGACAATGGATATTTCAGCTGATTTTGGTATTTCCATGATTGAAGCTGAAAAGCTGAAGAAGTCTCATGGTACAGCTGATGTTAATAGTGTCGACCCAAGCGCATTCTTTTTGTTCAAGCCTCAAGGATCGGGCGACGAAATAAATATTGGCATCTATAACTTGGCACGAATCATTGAGGCTCGTTACGTTCAGATATTCACTGAAGTAGCGCGTCAATTACACGAAGCAGGTTTGATAGGCTATATCGATAAAGGGATTGTGTTGACTGGCGGCGGTAGTACGATTAAAGGTATGATACCCTTTGCCAAAAAGCTACTAAAAATGCCTGTCGTACTGACCAACACCCATCCTGCTATCAGTGCTTATAATCATTTTGATAATGATGAGTCGTTTAAGCTACTAAATAGTCAAGTGAATGACCGTGCTTATCAAACGGCTTTTGGTACGTTGTTATATAGTCAGAGTGAGCAATTCCGCCGTAGCGAAAAAAGTGAACCTGAAGCGATTCAAAACAATCGAGTATCAGGCGTGTTTCGGAGCGCGGGTCAACGGTTTGCAAATGTTTTAAAGAAAATACTATAGATCTGTTTAACCTCATATCTAGAGCGTCCATACATTATGAGATGTCTCTAAGTTAGTTAAGCAAGAAAATAAAGTAACATTGCGAATAAATTCGTTTTAGAAATAAAGTATTAAGTAGTAATGACATATTATTGTCTATACTGATCGATTTTAGCCATACCCTGTTTTATTTAAATACATTTATATATAGTATGTCGATAGCGCGCCACATGAGTGCGTTACTATGTATCGACTTACACGCTATCTGCAACTGGAGAATCTTTTTTATGTCAAAATACACCATGCCAGATGATAATCAGCTTCAAAACAATGGCCAAGCAAGCTTCACTGTATTCGGTGTTGGTGGCGGCGGCGGTAATGCAGTTGAACATATGGTACAGCAAGGCATCAGAGGTGTAACGTTCGTTTGTGCCAATACAGATAAACAAGCGCTAGATCGTCTCACTGCACCGCACAAACTACAACTGGGTGCAAAAACGAACCGTGGTCTAGGGGCAGGCGCAAATCCAGAAGTGGGTCGTGAAGCAGCAGAGAGCGAAGAAGAAGCGATTCGCGCATTGCTTGAGCATTCAGATATGGTATTTATCACTGCTGGTATGGGTGGCGGTACTGGTACAGGCGCAGCGCCAGTTGTTGCTCGTATTGCGAAAGAAATGGAAGTACTAACAGTTGCTGTTGTGACCACACCATTCAAATTCGAAGGTGGTAAGCGTATCAAAGCTGCTAAAGCAGGTATCGAGCAGCTGACCAACTTTGTCGACTCAATTATCACGATTCCAAATGATAAATTAATGAGTGTATACGGCAACATCTCTATGCAAGATGCTTTCAAAAAAGCGGATGATGTATTGCTGCATGCTGTTCAAGGTATTGCGGAAACCATTGCTAGCGAAGGTATGATCAACATCGACTTTAACGATATCCGTACGGCAATGACTGCGAAAGGTCATGCGATGATGGGTATTGGTCGCGCCAGTGGTGATGATCGTGCGCGTCAAGCGACTGAAAAAGCCATCAGATCACCACTACTTGATGATTTGCGTTTAGAAAATGCAAAAGGCCTATTGGTTAACGTTATTTCTTCAGAATCATTGTCACTAGATGAGATGAGCAAAATCAGTGCAATAGTCGAAGAAATTACTGATATCGACGACGCTCACATTTTCTACGGTTCTGTGATTGATGAAAAAATGGGTGACGACTTACATGTAACCGTCATCGCAACTGGCTTAACGTTAGATGAAAACGCAGGTCAAGAGCCAGAAGTAGTAGAGCAGCCAGTACCTTCTGTTAATAGCACGCAACCTGTCGATCCTAATGTGCATACCAGCGCTTTAAACAGTCAGAAGCAGTCACAAGCTCAGCAGTATCAGGATAGCGTTGCACGTCCTAGTGCAAGTGCACCTCAAGAGCAGCCTAAGACTAAAACAAACAGTATCCAAGACTATTTAAAGCGTCAACAGAATAAATAGTACTTCTAATTTACTGTGAGTAAGAAAAAGCCAGCGTTTTAACGTTGGCTTTTTTGTATTTAAGGAAAGGTGAAGCATTTTCGATAAGGAAAATTATGACAATTTTCTATGTAATCTATATGTATATGATTATCGAAACGTATATGAGCTTCGTTGTTTTATAGCATTAGGTAGGTCATATAAAGTAAAAATCAGCAATAGAATATTGACGATAAGTGTTATCAATCAAGGAGATAAGAAAATTAGCGCTTTTTATATATAGCGAATAAGGGGTCGGTAATGGTACACTATGTCAATTGTAACAAAATATGTGAGAAGACAACCATGAACCAAAGAACCATAAAAACAGCAATAGCCGTTACGGGTACTGGTCTACATAGTGGTCAGCCTGTTGACTTGGAGTTTCATCCACAGCCGATTGACACTGGTATTGTTTTCGAGCGCTCTGATATCGAAGGTAGTCAACCAATTCCAGCAAGTGCGTTTTTAGTACAAGACACAATGATGTCATCGAACTTAGTGTTTGGTGGTACGCGAGTGGGCACGGTTGAGCATCTGCTTAGTGCCATTGCTGGTCTAGGAGTAGACAACCTGTTGATTCGTGTCTCTGCTTCAGAGATACCAATTATGGATGGTAGTGCTGCGCCTTTTGTTGCGCTCTTACTTGATGCAGGAGTTTGTGAGCAAGAAGCGGCCAAGAAATTTATTAAAATTATACGTCCAGTACGAATAAAACTAGAAGATAAGTGGGCAGAGCTACGTCCTTATGAAGGGTACGAATTAAACTTTGAGATTGATTTTGATCATCCTGCGTTTGATAAGAACTTTCAGCATGCACAGTTGCAGTTCTCTACACAGAACTTTATCGAACAGTTAAGCACTGCGCGTACTTTTGGATTTTTACGTGATATAGAAGCGCTACGTCAAAATAACTTAGCACTTGGCGGCAGTATGGATAATGCTATCGTTATCGATGATGCCAACATACTTAATGCAGAAGGCTTACGTTTTAACGATGAGTTTGTCCGTCATAAAATTTTAGATGCTTTGGGAGATTTGCATCTGATTGGCTACCCAATTTTAGGTCGTTTCAATGCCTATAAGTCTGGTCATGCTCTAAATAATTTACTAGTACGTGAAATACTGTCGGACGAAGATAACTTTGAAATTGTAACTTTTGATGACAATGTAACCTGTCCTATCGAGTATTTGCCACTTAGTGATTTGGTTATTGAAGGATAAATACAGGAATATACAGGAAGTATCGAAACATTTACGCAATATTACATAGGCGCCCCATAATTACATTTATATAATATGCTATATTTTGAATATATTATCTATATGAATATATGAATTTTCCGTTAAGGCACATAATATAAAAGCTGTAGATGATTTTTAAGTCCTTCGGTAGCTATATCCATAATCTGGATGTAACTAACGAAGGATTTTTTTTATCTGATACATTACAAAAATCCATCTTTATCAATGCCATCACCTGCTCTTATTTACATAACTTTACATTTAACGCTCAGTATTTTTAATGATTAATCAAACGCAAAAGAGCTTTTTTGAGATTTTCATCAGTGGTGACATGCTCTGCGGCCTGTGATATAGTCCGTTTTGTGTTCTGGCTAAGCGCCTGATTTTCATTGGCTTTACGAGAATTTGGCAAGTGCAGTGATGATGTTGACGATTGTTTAGATGAATAATTATCGGCAGAGCTTTTAGCCACAACGACGCGAATTTGCTTGAGTTGTTTAAATGTAATTGACTGCTCTGTTAGTATTTGCAAATACGAGCTATGTAAATAGCGAATATGATTTGCTGCTGTCATTGAGCTAACACTTAATATCAACTGCTCAGGTGTTAAGCCTACAACCCAACAGGTATTGAGTATTTCTTCAGGTAGACAGTCTACCAATAGCTCTTTTATCTCGTTGGTTGCTTCTATATATAGTCGCATGTTGTTAGCAAGGGTTTGAGGTAGCGCGCTACCAGCAAATGCTTGATGATCTATAAGCTGGGCAAGCCGATTAGGCTGTTTTTTTGACATCGTAAGTACTCATCTAATAGGTGACAAACTCGATACTCATAACAGACATGCCAAAAGCAATATATAGCAGATGGCTTATAAGATAGTTGACTAGGTGGGAGGTACTACTGGCACTAGTCACTATTTGAAAAGAATGAACCGTTGTAATAGGGATTTTATCACGTCTATTCGATGATTATATCCTCTAAATTAATTGATGCTTCGTTATGGATGACGAGCAGACTTGTATTAACAATAGGTAGTAAATTTATGAAACAAGCTTTATTAATTTTGTCAGTATTGGGAATGGGTATCGCACAGACGAGTGGTGCTGCCGAAACAACCTTTCAACCAAATAATACCTTGAGTCATACCATCACAAATATTTCTACTTCTGCGAACTATGGTTCTAGTCGCAATATCTATAGCACTAACAGTGGTGCACATGTATATAGCAACGATGAGATCAGTCAAGCAATTGACAACCTAAGCGCTCATGCTAAGCAAAAAGAATATCAGCTCGCTTCACTGACCAGTCGTTTGTCTTACGAGCAGCGTCAGCAGCAAGCAAGCCGCGTACCTGACCGCAACTCTGCTCCTGCTATTGCAGCAGCAAATGCCTCTCGCGTCGCTCTATCTAGAAGCTCTGGCTACTGTGCTCGCTATGTGCGTAAAGCATTACAATCAGCAGGTTACGAATTTACGCCTAACCCTTCAGCCTATCAGTACGCCTCTCGTGGCACGCTAGCCCAAGCTGGCTTTACCAAGATCAGTAACGACATGGCACCACAAGTTGGTGATGTCGTTGTCTATAACCGCACGTCAAGCCGTCCACATGGTCATATCCAGATTTTTGATGGCAATGACTGGGTATCTGATTTCCGTCAAAACAGCATTAGCCCTTATAGCGGTACATACAGCTATACGACATGGCGTGATTCGCAGTATGTTGATGATGCATCAGATCGTGGTATCTACCTTGCGATGGCTGACAAATAAACATCGGTTAAATGAAGTAAGCATCAGTTAAATAGAACTAAGGTTTTCTCCAAACTCAGTAATGCTCTTTATGACATTACTGGGTTTTTTTTGTGCTTTGAATAATTATATCTAAGAATAGCTGTATTTAAATGAGTTCAGCTCATATAAACAAATCAAAGCTCAAATTTTGGCCAATAGTCGCGACTGTGAAAATCAGGCGGGGAGGCATGGCCCGAGGCAAAGTATAAGTCAGTTTTGCCAAACCATAAGATGACACAAGGATGTATTTGTTCAATCAGCATATTTGCAACAGCGTATTGTTGATTCGGTAGTTGCGTTATAGGCAGGCTAAAGCTGCGCTCATAACGAAAGGCTGTCTGCACTGCCGTTGGAGTGCTAGATAACGGGTTCTCCCCTGATATATCTGCTAGCTCTTTACAGTTACGCCAATTAATAGATGCGCATGTGGTTCCGTCGGTCTCATACAACGGTAATGGCGGTAGTGTCGCAGGGTTACGATAGCTCTCAAATTGATAGAGTGCATAGCGGCCGTCAGGGCTAGCATTAATCTCTATATAAGCGGTTGTTTGCTGAAGTGGTATCTTGTGAGGTTCTGGATGGTGAATTGCTACGATGTCTTCGTTATCAATCTCACTGCCAGCAATAAAACATTCAAGGCAGATTTCTTCCCATAGGTAATCAGTGAAATTTACTTGAGTTTGTTGCCATGTTGGCCAATTGAATTGATTGGCTAGAATTTGGCTAGGCAGAGTCACTTGATAGGTCAGCACCAGTTGCAAAACTGGTTGCTGGATGATCTCTGCACTTACTTCGATAGAGATATTCTCAAGCGCTTCTATAGATACACCTAATTGCTGAGCGTCTTTCGCTATCGTCTCAGTGGCTAGACGGAGGTTAAAAGCTTGATTCATTATGGGTACATCTCGACGGTAATAATAAAGAGGTAATAGTAACAAGAGAAATCATACTGATTAAGGGCGCTAATACTAAAGGACACTAATACTATATGGTAAGTATAACCGAGACTATCGGAAAACATAAAAGCCGCGAGCAAGGTGCGTCGCGGCCTTTGTATTTCATTATCGTTTGGCTATGATATAAGCGAACATAAAACCCAGTCACTTAAGTCTAGTCGGTCATGACATATTACTGCGCGTGACGTGCTAGGTTAGACAGTTTTGGGTTGGCATTTGGGTTTTTGCGTAGTAATAATGCCATACGACCAATAGAGTGAACCAAAGACGCATTAGCCGCTTTAGCAAGTTCAGCGCCAACGATGTCACGCTCTTCTTTCGTGCCAGCAGGCAATTTCACTTTGATAAGCTCATGATCTGTTAGCGCGCGATCGATTTCTTCAGTGATGGTTGGAGTAATACCCTTGTTGCCGATCATAACGATAGGCTTTAGCTCGTGACCGATGCCTTTTAGACGTTTGATGGTAGCGTTATCGAGTTGCATAGAATTCCTAGGTGTTGGTAAAAATAAAAATGGTACTGTCAAAAACAGTTATTGATCATTATAGATAATCTGTGACCATCTTGCATGAGATCAGCAGGATTTTGCACGATTTTACGTGACGAAAATGTTAAACTGAATGTTTGGTACATTATAAACGCTACTGCCTTATAAAACAGTTATTTAACCAATAGAATTTGGTCAGTTTGCAACCAACCATGAATAAAAAATCTGGTTAACACCGTATTTAGAATAATCCGCAACGGATTAATATCAGTTTGTAAGTGATAGAGCAATTAAAGCAGCTAGATCTAGTAAAGCAATAGGAGCAGGTATTTTGGCCACGCGTATTGAAAACAAAAAACTATCAAAGAGCAGCAGTGCTTGGATGAAAGAGCATATTGACGATCATTATGTACAAAAAGCTCAAAAAGATGGCTACCGTGCCCGTGCCGCTTATAAATTATTAGAGATTAATGAAAAAACCAACCTGATCAAAAAAGGCATGACGGTCGTGGATTTGGGCAGTGCGCCTGGTAGCTGGTCACAAGTCGCTGGTCGATTGGTAGGTGATGATGGTATTTTGATTGCCTCTGATATTTTGGCGATGGATACTTTGCCCTGTCTCTTATACACATCTGACGCTGCCGACGATATGCAGTGTGTAG
>CAJXUF010000121.1 GCA_913061175.1 uncultured Psychrobacter sp. | reverse complement strand
ACGAGATAGGAGTCCGTCTCGTGGGCTCGGAGATGTGTATAAGAGACAGGTCAATGCGCTGATTGCACGTTTACGTTATTCAGTGCCAGGTGTGACTTTGATTTCACCGCCGCCGCATCATGATATTTATTCTATCGAAGATTTGGCACAGCTGATTTTTGATTTGAAGCAAGTCAATCCAGATGCATTGGTATCGGTTAAGTTGGTTTCACGTCCAGGTGTCGGTACGATCGCGACAGGCGTTGCAAAAGCCTATGCCGATCTGATTACTATCTCGGGCTATGACGGTGGTACGGCAGCGTCTCCGTTATCGTCTATCCATCATGCAGGCTCGCCATGGGAGCTAGGTTTGGCTGAGACTCACCAGTCTCTACGAGTGAATGGGTTACGTGATAAGGTACGTGTCCAGACTGACGGTGGTCTAAAAACAGGATTGGATGTAGTAAAAGCTGCTATCTTGGGTGCGGAAAGCTTTGGCTTTGGTACCACGCCAATGATTGCAGTTGGTTGTAAGTACCTACGTATTTGCCATTTAAACAACTGTCCGACAGGTGTTGCTACTCAAAAAGCCAAGCTGCGTGATGAGCATTTCATTGGCGAGGCAGAAATGCTGATTAACTTCTTTAAGTTTGTCGCAACCGAGACGCGTGAATGGTTGGCGGCGTTAGGTGTTCGTAGTATGGAGGAGTTGGTCGGTCGTACTGATTTGCTCGATATCTTAGAAGGTAATACGGACAAGCAGCGTCATCTTGATTTAACGCCATTGCTGTTTAGTCACCCAGCCAGTGTGGGCAAAGCACAAACTTGTCAGGTCGAGCGTAATGAGCCGTTTGATAAAGGCTTGCTCGCTGAGCAGATGATTAGCGATATGCTTGTGAACATTCGCAAAGGGACAGGCGGCGACTATAGCTATTTCGTTGGTAACTGTGACCGATCTATCGGTGCTCGTATTTCTGGTGAGATTGCGCAAGTCTGGGGCAACCTTGGCATGAGCGATATGCCAATCAAACTTCGTTTAACTGGTACTGCAGGACAAAGCCTAGGCGTGTGGAATGCTGGCGGTTTAAATATCGAGCTTGAAGGTGATGCCAATGACTATGTGGGCAAAGGTATGGCTGGTGGTGAGATTGTTATTTATCCGCCAAAAGACTCAAACTTTATAGCACAAGAAACGGCCATCATCGGTAATACCTGTCTCTATGGTGCAACTGGCGGTAAGCTATATGCTGCTGGTACTGCAGGTGAGCGTTTTGGCGTCCGTAACTCTGGCGCACATGCAGTCATCGAAGGCACAGGCGACCATTGCTGTGAGTATATGACTGGCGGTATCGTCACGATTCTTGGACGTACTGGACTTAACTTCGGTGCTGGTATGACGGGTGGTTTTGCGTATGTACTCGATATGGAAGGTGACTTCTTTGACCGTTGCAACCATGAGCTAATCGATCTAAACCGCATTTCAAGCGAGCAAACAGAAGAGCATCGCATTCATTTGCAACAAGTGATTGAAGCTCATGTAGATAAAACAGGCAGTGCATGGGGTCAGACAATTCTGAACGACTTTGAGCACTATGTTCGTAAGTTCTATTTGGTTAAGCCAAAAGCGGCGAACATCGCAAGCCTTCTTAAAACTACCATGGCCGACCCACAATAGCCGATACATGACTGTCTATCGTATCAATGGAATGCATTGATGGATTGTACTGATGGATCGGCAGTCGCTTTGATTAGGTTAGCCAGCGTTCCGTTTTTAGAGACGTTTTAACTCACAGGTTTTCAGCAGGTACGTGACAGCAGCGATATATGTCTTAGATTTTAGACAAACAAAACATCGCTGACTGTCACCACCCACTGCAAAAGAGCCTTATATAAAAGAGATAGCACCATGGCAAAACGCTTAGAAAATAACTTCCAGTTTTTAGATGTACCAAGATTTGATCCAACCAAAAAAGACATTGCAACGCGTTCAACAGAGTTTGTTGAAATTTATAAGCCTTTCGAAAACGAAGCTGTTGCTCAGCAAGCGCATCGTTGTCTTGAGTGTGGTAACCCGTACTGCGAGTGGAAATGTCCAGTACATAACTATATCCCTAACTGGCTAAAACTGGCCACAGAAGGTCAGATATTTCAGGCAGCTGAATTGTGCCACCGTACCAATACCTTGCCTGAAGTATGCGGACGAGTTTGCCCGCAAGATCGTCTGTGTGAAGGCGCTTGTACGTTAAATGATGGTTTTGGCGCAGTGACCATTGGTAATGTCGAAAAATATATCAACGACACTGCCTTTGCCCTTGGTTGGCGTCCAGATATGTCTGAAGTCGTTTGGACAGACAAGAAAGTCGCTATCATTGGCGCAGGACCAGCAGGTCTGGGTTGTGCGGATATCTTGGTCAGAAATGGTGTCAAACCAGTTGTCTTTGATAAGCGCCCTGAAATTGGTGGCTTACTGACATTCGGTATTCCTGAATTCAAGATGGAAAAAGACGTCATGCGCAATCGCCGTGTAATCTTTGAAGACATGGGTATCGAATTCCGTTTAGAGACTGAAATCGGTACAGACGTTACGATTGATGAGCTATTGGCTGAGTATGACGCAGTGTTTATGGGTATGGGTACATACACCTATATGCGTGGCGGCTTCGCTGGTGAAGAGCTGACAGGCGTCTACGATGCACTAGATTACCTGATTGCCAACGTGAACCGTTGTAACGACTGGGAAAAAGACGCTGAAGAGTACATCGACTTTAAAGGTAAAAAGGTGGTGGTACTCGGTGGCGGCGATACCGCAATGGACTGTAACCGTACCAGTATTCGTCAAGGCGCTGAAAAAGTAGTTTGTGCCTATCGCCGTGACGAAGAAAACATGCCAGGTTCACGCCGCGAAGTGGTCAATGCTCGTGAGGAAGGCGTCGAGTTCTTATTTAATCGTCAGCCAACTGAAATCATCGGCTTAAATGGTAAAGTTAACGGCGTAAAAGTTGTTACTACTCAGTTAGGCGCACCAGACAACCGTGGTCGTCAACGCCCTGAGCCAATTCCTAATTCTGAAGAGATCATCCCATGTGATGCAGTCATCATGGCCTTTGGTTTTAGACCAAGTCCTGCTGATTGGTTCGAGTCTCAGCAAGTGGGGATGGACAGCTCTGGTCGCGTATTAGCAGCCGAAAAGCAAACCTTCAAGTTCCAGACTCAGAATCCTAAAATCTTCGCTGGTGGCGATATGGTGCGCGGTTCTGACTTGGTTGTGACCGCGATTTGGGAAGGCCGCGAAGCTGCGGAAGGTATTCTAGACTACCTAGAAGTGTAATACGCTAGCGCAATAGACTATTATTCATTCACACTGATGCAGTTCTCAATGAATAATTTGATAAGTCATTTGGTGAATAACCTTCAATAGCGTAGATTTCAATATAGTGTGCTAGGATATTTTTTATAACGCCTTTTACCTGTGAACAATAGGTAAAAGGCGTTATTTTTTGCCGTCATTTTGCTGATAGAATATCAACTTATACTTACCGCTAGTTATTGAGATTTTTTAATAATACTTTATTAAAATGTCTCACTTAAATATTCCACCCAAAAAGAGTAGCCTTGCGTGAAACCCACCCTTTATCAGCGTATCACTGCTCCATTTGTCGAACCCTATGTTCGCTACCAACATGCAGATATTTTACATGCCACACGCCTAGGCACGGCTGTGATATTGGCTTTATTGGTCAATAAAATCACCAACCTTCCGCACGGTGAGTGGACGACCATTACAGTATTTATCATTCTAGGGTTATTGCAATACCAAGGCGCTATTTATACTAAGGCGAAAGAGCGCGTAATCGGTACTCTATTAGGTATTGGTACTGCGCTTGGGGTGTTATGGTTTAATCAAAATGCAGGTGTATGGTTGTGGGTGGACTATGCGCTCATTGGTCTGCTCAGCGGCATCATTGGCTATCTAGCCGTCAGACAGCTTGGATATACAGGGCTGCTAACGGGTATCACTATGTTGATGATTGTCTCTGATTTAGGCAATAATAGCATTGGTCAAGACGGCATCTACCGCGCGCTAAATATCCTACTGGGGACAGGCGTTTCGGTAGCAGTGACGCTAATTTTGCCGCTCAAATCAACGTTGATGTGGCGATTCTTATTGAGTAGCAATCTTGACGCTTGTAGTAGCCTCTATGCAGGCGTAGGTCATCATATTGACGCAACGGATGGAGTAGTGGACGACTCTGTTCAAAAGCTAAACCCAGTAACTTTTCCTGTTAAGGAAGTACCTGTTGATAGAGCATTAGTCACAGCGTTACAGCAGATCAATAAACGTCTGCTGGCTGTGCGCCCACATATCGCGGCGACAGCAAGTGAGTCAGGAATTGAAAAGGAAACGCTAGAGACGATTCAACGTACCCACCGTAATATTATCGGGACGATTGATTTACTGTTAAGTGCGGCACCGCGCTTGGCAAATATCGAAATTGATGAAGAAAATCACGTTTTATTGGTACATTATCAGCATGAGCTAACCCAAGCAATGCAGCATATGGCGGCGGTATTACGTAGTCCAAGCGATGAGGTATTTCGACCCATTACCCGTATTGCCGTCTCAGAGTATCCAAGCGTACAGCATCTAGCATTTGAGTGGCAGGGCTATTTCTGGTTGACACAAACCTTGCAGACTCAATTACAGCAGCTGAGTGATTTACTACAAACATCGAAGCCGCATTGGTTTGCTGCATCTGGTCTAGGCTATCAGCGCCGCGAGCAGCGCCGAATGAAAGAGCAGGGCGGCGAGACGGATTTACATTTATAGCGCAAAAAAACGCTGACCATTTAGGATCAGCGTTTTATTTTTCAAAGACTACTTTATTTTAAAGTACTAAATCAAAACTATTAACGACCAGTCTTTAGCTTGTCCCAGTACTGTTGATACACTTGCAATGCTTCGTCGCCCACATCTTCTTGGAACTCAGCTTTTGCTAATACTTCTTTAGAAGGATAAATCGTTGGATTGTTTTGGACGCTCTCATCCATCAGCTCACGCGCTGCTATGTTTGGTGATGCGTAGCCAATCTCTTCGCTGACGATTTTTGCATTTTCAGGACGTAATAAATAGTCAATAAATTTATGTGCTGCATCAACTTGCTTGGCGTTTTTTGGAATGACAAAATTGTCCATCCATAAGATAGCGCCTTCGGTTGGATACTTATAAACCAAGCTAGTCAAACCTTCGTCATTGGCCATGACTGCTTCGCCATTCCATGTCATACCAAGCGCAGTCTCACCTTCGATATATGGCATACGTGTCGCATCAGAGTTAAAAGTTTTGACGTTTGGCATCAACGTGGTGAGCTTATCATAAGCGGCTTCGATTTCGTCAGGATTGCTACTATTACCTGAGTAGCCAAGAGTCAGTAGTGCCATACCAAAGACTTCACGCACGTCATTGGTCAGCATCACCTGACCCTTATACTTAGGATCCCATAGGTCATTCCAGCTATTGACAGTTTTCGGATCGACACTGTCACCGTTAATGGCTAGACCTGTGCTGCCCCACATATAGGGGATAGAGTATTTGTTATCAGGATCAACTTTGGTATTGGTAAATGAGGTATCAAGGTTCTTGAAATTGCTCAGTTTGGATTTGTCTAGCTCTTGTAGTAGTCCTTCTTTCGCCATCTTTTCGACATAATAAGTCGATGGAATGGCTAAGTCATACTGGCTAGAATCATCCAACAGTTTGAGCTTGGCATACATGGCTTCGTTGGAGTCAAACGTGGTGTAATTAACTGAGATGCCAGTCTCTTCTTCAAAACCATCTAAAATCTCTTGCGGCATATATTCTGACCAGTTGTAAAGGTTCAGCGTCTCATTGCTCGCTGCAGCACTACCATCCGCTGCATTGTCAGAGTTGCTACAGCTGGCAAGCACCAAGCCGACAGCGGCTGCTAACAATGCTTTTGGCACTATACGACCGACACTAGCCGAGATGTGAGTAGTTGGATGGGACGATGATAAATGGGTCAAAATATCTCTCCTAAATAAAGATAATGCAAATCAGAAAAATTCAATAAAAAAGCCAAAAAGCCAAAAAGATATAAGCCTAACATGGCCAATAAAACTATTATGGTCATTAGTTTATACAATTTAAAGGGTTATTATTAAGGCAGTGCTTAACAATACTAATAAAAATAGCCAGTTGGGCTAATGAAATGAGTAGCAAAACTAACTTAATGACAGGTGATTCTGAGTAGAATTGCTAGCGAGCTGCTAACGTTGAATCGAAAAAACATAGTATATAACCATGCTATGATTGGCGCAGACCGAAGTATGACAAACATCATCTAAGCAGATATCAGCCTTTGGCTTTAAGACACCAACCATAATAATAAAGGATACAGCACAATGACCGAAAGTACCTCAACTCAAAACGGCTTGAATAAAAGCCACTCAGTTATACCAGCATTGCTTACGGATAAAGTCGCCATAGTCACTGGTGCCAGTCGTGGACTTGGTGCACAGATTGCACAGCAAATGGCAGCAGCAGGCGCTATCGTTTGCGTCAACTACCTCAATAGTAAAGAGGCTGCTGAGGCAGTAGTGGCTGATATCATCGCGACAGGCGGTAAAGCATTTACTTATCAGGCGGATGTGACCGATCTTGAGCAAGTACAAGCAATGGCAGCTGAAGTCATCACTCGTCATGGCCGTATCGATATATTGGTCAATAATGCCTTGCCAAGTTACCAGTTTAATCCAAGCGCTGCGTACACCAGTATTGAAACAGTAAAGTGGTCGCACTTTTCGCAACAAATGGAGGGTATTGTTAAAGGCGCAGTAAATACAGTACAAGCGGTGCTGCCGCAAATGAAAGCGCAGCAAGTGGGTAAAATCATCAATATCTCGACCAATCTTGTCTACAACCCAGTGGTTACCTATTATGATTACACCACGGCTAAATCAGCGTTGATTGGGCTAACGCGCAACCTAGCAAGTGAGCTTGGTCAGTATGGTATTCGGGTGAATTTGCTAGCAGGTGGCTTATTAAAAACCACCGACGCAAGCAGCTTAACCGCTGAAGAGGTATTCGACTATATCGCGACTACAACGCCGCTGCGCCAAGCGACTTCGGTAGCTGATTTTGCCAATTCAGTATTGCTCATGGCATCTGATTTGAGTATGGCTATTACTGGACAATCTATCGCCGTCGATGGTGGATTGACTATGCCTTAATTGAGGTCTTAACTGACGCCTTAACGTTCTATTGGATTTGTAGAAGAAAAAATGATCGCCAAGGTATTGGAGTCATCACCGCTACAGTTTTTATTTGAGTCGTCTATATAAAATTAGACCATAATAAAAAGCCCTTACTAATCGGTTAGTAAGGGCTTTTCCAATAAACATTAATGGCTTTATGTGCCTGGACAGTCTTATGACTTCATTGCTAATTGATTAAGCACGGTTTGAATACCATACTCTTCGATCGTCCCAGTGACGAAATCAGCGCGTTCTATTAAAGCTGGCTGTGCATCTCCCATGGCCACAGCAAACCCAACCAGATCAAACATCTCTAAGTCATTCATACCATCACCAAATGCCATACACTCGCTTGCATCTACCGCATAGTACTCGCATACATCTTTGATACCGCGAGCTTTTGATGCCTCTGCTGGCAATATATCGGCACCAATCTGATGCCAATGTACCAGCTTTAAATCATACTGGGCAAAATCGATATCTTGCATCTTTTCTTGCTGATTATTAAAGAATACCGAGCATTGATAGACGGTATTTGTTTTGTAGTACTCAGGGTCAAGGATCGAATTGGGCGTGACCGCATTGAACTCGCGTAAACGTTCATTTTCACCTGACCACGCGATATGAGTGGCAGAGTCAAACTTATGAATCAAATCACTTTGTTGGCATAGGCGTACGATTTTATCTGTCTGTTCAGCCGTTAATGGGTAATGGCTGATTCGACCGCTTTTATCAAAACTATACTGTCCATTCATACAAATAATGGCGTCTAATATATCTGCATCGAGCAACGCTAGAATGTCTTCAGGCAATATGGCTTTAGAGCGGCCAGTCGAAATCACTAATTTAATATCGGTATCTGCAAGCTGCTCAAGCGTCGCTTTATTGTGTTCAGCGATAATGCCGTTACGACTCAAGGTATCGTCGATGTCAAAAAAGATGATTTTTGGGGTCGAGATCTTAGTAGTCATACTTTCTTTGGCAATCTTATCTTCGATAAACATGATGGTCCTATTATTTTTAGTCGTGTAGATACAATGATTCAGATACTACTACAACATACCCAATCAGATAAATACCTATCGAGTAACCTATGATACTGCAAGTATGCTTATTGAGACAGTATTTGCATGTAGCCTGTAGAACCGCTCATTGCTTGTCCAGAGGATTAACAAAAATGCTAAACGATATGATTAACTTAACCGTGTTTATTTATTATAAAGTTATATTCAATTATCAAAACTAATCTACGAAATAAGATGACTATCATCATTAATGCATCAGCTACCTAGAGGAACAAGTATGAAATTCTTTACCTTAAAATCGGTTACAGTTTTGGCAACAGTGGCTTTATCTGCCAATGCCTTTGCAATGGATGTTAAATTTAATGATGCTGTTTGGGATGGCAAAAAAATTCCTGAGGGGCAGCAATGTCTAAATTATGACGGTAAAAGCCCAGCCACGCCTAGCATGACTGTTTCAAACATTCCGGCAGGTGCGGAAAGCTTGGTATTCGTCTACAACGATGTAAGCAACAAACGTATGCAGCATGGCGGCCATGGCATTGTCGAGTTTGCACTAACAGAGGGTGCTACGAGCGCAGAAGTGCCACGAGTATTTGGTCATACTTACGAAGTGCCAGTCGGTATTGAAATGGTCGCAGAATACCGTAACCGTAAAGGTGAGGCGGGCGGTGCATATAAGCCGCCTTGCTCTGGTGGAAAAAACCATCTGTATACGGTAGATGTACAAGCATGGCAAGGCAATTCGGTACTTGCTGAAACAACCGTTGAGATGGGACGGTATTGATACGTTAGCCATGTCAATTAGTATGCAACAAAGTCGTCTATACAAAACTGTTTATACATAGCATAGACGGCTTTTTATTGAAGGTAGGTTGTGTTTGATATACCTATAAATACGCTAACTTAATAAACATGATAGACCCTGATAAATGCTTGTAGAGTTTAGTCTATAAGTAAACATGATTTAGTCATATAAGTGCGTTGAGGCAGGGCTATAGGAGAATATAGATTAGGCTTGTTAACTATTAGAATAATGCCAAGATACTGAACGTGACAACTTTGTAGTATAATTTTACTACTATGGATATCGGTATGCTATATCATTGAAACTTCTATGTCTGTCTCTTATACACATCTGACGCTGCCGACGATATGCAGTGTGTAGA
>CAJXUF010000120.1 GCA_913061175.1 uncultured Psychrobacter sp. | reverse complement strand
AGATAGGAGTCCGTCTCGTGGGCTCGGAGATGTGTATAAGAGACAGCTCTTATTATTTTCTAAATATCGAGATGCAAGCCTATGAATTTAAAATATAATTAATCTAACTATTCAGATTGTGTTTGGTAAATAATGTCGTAAGTGGTAGGCAATTGCAAGTAAATGACGTATCATTTGTCCAAGATTGTCGGTCAGACTGGTACGACCTAACGCTGGCCACACCTAATTCATTTCTTATGAGTCATCTTACCATGATAAAGACATTAAATTTCCGTCCGTTAAGCCACACAAGCGCATTACGTAAGATCGTTATCACCAGTATGCTTAGCGCTACTGTTGCTATGTCTGGCTGCTCATTATTGAGTGTTTATAAGATTGATTTGCCACAAGGCACAGCGATTACTCAAACCCAAGCTCAAAAGCTAAAAGTGGGTATGAATCAAAACCAAGTTCTTTATACTCTTGGTAGCCCTGCGATTCGAGATACTCTTGAGCCTAAACGCTGGGATTATATCTATGACTACAAAGCAGGCACTGAAGGTAGCCGCAAAGGCATCGCAGATGTCAAAAACGCTAGCCAGCATTTAGTTGTTTACTTTGATGATAATGGTTTGGTCACGCGCATCGAAGGTATTGAGAGTCTGCCAGCGTCATAGTTAGCGAAACCTATTAGCTTAGATAGTTAATGGTTTAGCTACGAGATTTATTTTTGCGCTGAGACATAGGATCAGCGCTTAAACTGCGATATACCTCGATACGGTCAAAAGGCTGTAGCAAATAGCTTAGTGGCTGTTTCTGTGCATAAATCCCTACATGCCAACGTTTTGCAGTTGGTGTGGTGATATCTATTACTTGCTCACACCACGCTGCGAGTTCTGCAAATTTCTCAAGCCACCCTGCTTGCGCCAACGCTTCATATAAACTAGTACCTTGTCTAACCTGCAAAGCTAGATAATGCTGGCGCTGCTCACCTTCAGCATACGCCAGATATACGGTCATTAAGTTAGCTTGAGTAGACTGTGGCACGCTGTTGTCACGACCTTCGACTGTTAGCTCAACCACTGCATCACCCAACCTATCAATGCTAGCAGTAATGCTAATGGTACGACTAAACGTATCGCCACTCGCCACAAGTTATAAACTGCTTCATTGCTGAAATTTAACGACTTACGTAGATGGCTAATCTTCATCTGCCAACCAGCAAATACTGATAATAATAGTACAGCTATGCTACTAATAATGACCAAGATGCCAACTAACCATGCTGTCGGAATCGCAACCACTAATAGTAACGCTACAGCAAAAGTGATTATCAAACTAACCATTAATCCAAACTTATGCGTTAACTGTTGCGTGCTGTAATGTAGCAAGTAACTCGCCACAAATAACACCCCGCCCCAATATAAAAGTTGTCCAATTGGCGGTAGCGACATACCACTAGTAAATAAAGCCACTACTCCTATCAGCAGTTGCAATATCCAAATCGGTAACACTAGCTTGGTTGCACGGTACTCACGAGTAGCCGCTCTGTTTTTCACTTGCTGATTGTTTGCTTCTACAGCCGTGATGGTCTGCTTACTCACCAAGTTCTGACCGAACCAGTATAAGCCTGTACCCGCACCGACACTGACCAATGCTAGTGCGACTGCGCGTGCCCATTCTGTCAAACTGACATCAGTCATGGCAAAACCAACATTTGGTACACCGTTTGCGAACCCTAGCAGCAACCCTATTACCATCAATCCTAAACCAATAGGTAAAGGCGTAACACCCAGCAAGCTTAAGAGTAACGCAATGAACATCAGGCCTGCAGCCACTGCGAAGCTAGGTACATCGGGTACGCTATTTAGCTCAGTTAATGCAGACAATATACCTGTACTTGCACCAGATATGACCAACGCTGCAATCACTATAGAAACCAGCGCCGCTAACCAACCAAAGCTGCGCCATATCGGACTGACATCTGCTTCACGAGTGAGCTTTTGCATACCCGCTAGAGGTCCTTCGACACTGCGATAGGCCAAAGCTATCTCAGCATAAACAACTGGCAGCGCAACCAATACCATGGCTAATAGCCATAGTAACCAAAAGTCAATCTCACCAATTGACGCAGGTGCAAACCAACGAAATAGCAATAACGGTAGTAGCGCCGCGATAAAATAAGAAGCATAACGGATCATCATAATTTCAATCCAAACGATCTAATACCATTCACAAAAACTGGAGTAGCAAACAAGACAAGTACCACGCATAGCAGACCGAACATGTTTGACAAGGCTAATCATATTTTGAAAATTGGTATAAAGTGAATAACGATAATTTATAATTATACAGAGCAACGACTGGCTTCTGTAAATGAATTCAGCTAAATACTGTCTTAATATAAGGGACAAACAGTTATAAAAAAACCCCGAAATCGGGGTTTAGTCATTCAGATATAATCAATATACGATTCAGTGCTCAGTGGCCTTTTATGTAAAGCAAAACATGTATCAGATATTGAATCAGTGCGACTCAATTAGTGAATAGCACTTACATAGTCTGACAGGATACGAATATCACGATCTGATAGTTTCGATGCAACTGTTTGCATCATACCCATCTCGCCTTCTTTGGCTGCATCATTGACTCGTTTTTGATCATCGCTATCGATATCATCAACACGTCCAGCGGCACGGAATAGTTTTAGCTGAGTAGCAATATACTGAGCGTGCTGTCCGCCTAGCTTTGGAAATGCAGCCCAAGTGTTACCTGCAGCATCTGGACCATGACAGCCTGCACAGCCAATAACACCGCGCGACTTATCACCGCCCAAGAATAGCTTAGTCGCTTCTTGGTTGGTTGCAGGATTGCCGTAGCCGACGCCCCAAGGCGCTTGACTGGCATAATAACCTGCTACGTTTGCTAGGTCTTGTTGAGACAGGTTAGCAACTTGTGACTGCATAATACCGTTTTTGCGATAACCTGCTTTAAAGTTGACTAGCTGTTTATATAGGTACTTTACGTTTTGGCCGCCAAGGTTTGGCTGTGCAGGAACAATGCTGACGCCATTAAGACCATGACAAGCGGCACAAACGGTTTCTGCAACTTTTTGACCTGCATTGACGTCATATTCAGGAACAATAATAGCAGCTTGTACGCTGAAACTTGCAACGCATAAGCTGGCAGCAGCGATTAACTTTTTCATTGATACAAATCCTACTAGCTCGGCGTAAGCATTATTTAGAGTGATTGCACTGGTAAGATACCTGATATAGCCGTCTCTTTAATTATGAGAATAGCGTATATTCTAAGGTCTTGGACACAAGCAGTCTGAAAGTACTTACTAACATCAGGGTTTATTTTCGATTATTATAGCAAGACTTTGTATCATTTGCCTACTTAATCATAGTATCCATCAGTTTTCTGGCAACACAATATACAATATGACGCAAAAACAAAAAGCGCAAATAGGTTGTTAGCCTAGGGCTTTATTTTATATGTTCAAATTATATTTATAAGTCGATTATTTGCTCATATATTCGATAAGTTTACGATAGTCGTCATCACTACATTTGTCGCAAAGACCACCTGCTGGCATCTGCGGCATACCACCTTTGACAGACTTGATAAGCGTCGGCATACTTTTTTGTTTAATCAGCTGTTGCCATTTGGCACTATCGCCTTTTTTGATGGCATTTAACGCCCCACTATCGTGACAGGCTGCACATGAGTTATTATAGGTAGTGGCGATATCTGCTGCCCCTGCGCTGCTAATCATAATGCCACTTAATAATAGTGCAGCACTGCTAGCCGTTATAGCGCGATAACTCGTGCTAAGAAGTTTACTGATTGAAAACATAGAGCACCTCCTCGTGATATTTCACGTGTCTCATCAATCTTTCTATTAAACGTCTCTCGTTAAACATTGTAACAATATATGTCATATAAACATAGAGAATTTGGATATGGCTTTGTTAAAGCTGAGAACTTGTCTTAATGACTGGCCAACTTTAATGTTATCCTACTATTTATATGATGCTAATCGCAGTTATTTCAATAAGTAAGACACGGAATAGTATAGAATAGCCAGTAATATTAAATAGCTACTTTTATGATTTGCACATAACTGTATTGATGAATAATAGCCTTTTAACTTGATTTACCTATCGCTTGACCAATTACTTGACCGCACCGATGACTTGAATCATCAGCTGACTAAAATTTTATAATCGCATCCAATTTTTTAAGATTAATGAGCCATTTATGAGTACCCCGTTTAACGATGTCGCCGCTGAACATGCCTTGTTCAATACCAAATCTCGTCAGAAAATTCAGCAAACTGAGTTTATGATGTCAGCACCTACCTTTCGTCTCTGTCCGCCTGATATGGGATTGGAAGTCGCTTTTGCAGGTCGCTCAAACGCTGGCAAATCATCAGCCATCAACGCCTTAACCAATCAGCGTCAATTGGCTCGCTCGTCTAAGACACCTGGACGCACGCAGATGATTAACTTTTTTAGTATCGGTGATACTGACAGACGTTTGGTCGATTTGCCTGGTTACGGCTATGCAGCTGTTCCGCTAGAGATGAAAAAAGAATGGCAGGTTGAGCTAGAAGAATACTTGGTATCACGCTCAAGTCTTGCAGGTCTGGTATTGATGACAGATATTCGTCATCCGCTTAAGTTTTTTGATGAGCAAATGCTGCACTGGGCAAACGATGGTGAGCTACCAGTACATATTCTGCTGACTAAAGCAGATAAACTGAAGTACGGTGCTTCTAAGAACGCCCTACTCGAAACTCGTAAAAGACTGAAAAAACTGGGCTTAAACTGTACCATTCAGTTGTTTTCGGCTCTCAGAAAAGAAGGTCTCGATGAGCTGGCTGGGATAATGGGCAACTGGTATGAGTATCAGCTTGATGCAGACAAAATCATTGAGTCTTCTTTTGCATTGCTAGAAGGGGCTGAGTTAGAAGACGCTATTGAAAAAGAAAGCGTTAATAAAGAAAACAAATAAATATCGTTGTCTTTAACAAAAAGGGTTTATCGCTATTACGATAAACCCTTTTTTATTGCCTGTTTATTCACTCATTATTATCATCGGTGTGCTATTAGAATAACGAAAATTATAAAAGTAGCTCTACCCGCATAGTAAATCCACTAGCGCTTGTGGAGTATCAACCTGATAGGTTGGATTTTGCTCCGCAAGCTCTGCACTCGTTGCCGTACCATAGTTCACCGCTATACTGGTCATGCCTAATGCTGTTGCCATTTGAATGTCATAGATACTGTCACCGATAAACACAGCATCAGAAACCTGCTGCTGCGTATAGTCCAAAATATCGGTCAACATCTGCGGATCAGGTTTGGAGCCTGACTCATCAGCACAACGCGTAATCGCAAAGTAATCATGGCTATCTGAGGCATCTAATACACGATCTAGCCCTTTTCTTTTTTTACCAGTTGCTACGGCGAGCGTTTTGCCTTGCTGCTGCAAAGTTTCTAACATATGCTCTATCGGCTCAAATAGCGGCGTACTATGACTATTAGCAATATAGTACTCTGCATAGGTTTGCTGAATCTCAAGCAGTTGCGCATCATTTGCCTGCGGATATAAAATCTTAATCCCATTCATCAAGCTCAGACCAATGATATCTTTCACGGCTTTATCAGTCGTCTTAAACCCGTGTGCTTCGCCAGCTACATGCATAGAATCAACAATCAGGCCGATTGAATCCATTAGCGTGCCGTCCCAATCAAAAATAATCAACGTCTTGTCAGACAGATTGCTTTCTGCTGATGGTTGAGCATTGTTAATGCGTTCTGAAATTGTAGCTGGTTTGGTCATGGTTTTACCTTGATGAATAACAGTAATAAATAGCAGATACTAAAACGTCACGGTGGCTTATTCGTAAAAATAAGATATCGTGACGTTTAGGAAAATACAAATAGTTTGGCTTAAGAATTTATTTTGAAAAATTATTCAGGCAATTTCGTTGTTTCTGGTAACCAATCTGCCATATCGTCTGGCAATGGCGCAGTAATCGTCTTATAGCCTGGAATGTCTAAGCGCCATGCATGTAGACACAGACGATGGACGCCTGATTTATCATGGACGTTATATTTGTCATCACCCAAGATGGCATGACCAATATGCGCTAAATGCACACGGATTTGATGCGTGCGACCCGTCAATGGCTTGGCTTCAATTAAGCTGACTGGCTGACCATTAATCATAAAGCGATCATGGATAATGATATCAGTCTGGCTTTCTTTCGCTTGAGGGTCTTGGCTATCTACTTTCACTCGGCGCTCACCACTGGCAAGCGTATATCTTAGCAATGGTGCATTGATACGCTGCTCATTAAGCGCAGGCTGTCCCTTGGCTAGACATAGATAGTGCTTTTGAATGGTCTTGTCTACCAAGTGCTGCTGCAACACTTTAAGTGTTGAGCGTTTTTTGGAAATCATCAGTAACCCTGATGTGTCTTTATCAATGCGATGGATTAGCTCTAGGTATTTTTTACCCGTCACTTCACGCATGGCTTCGATAACACCAAAGTCCAAGCCGCTACCGCCATGAACAGCGATACCAGAGGGCTTATTTAGCACTAACAAACCATCATCTTCATAGACCACACGAGCCAGCAAGCTTTTGGCAAATTCGGTACTAATAATTGGTTTTTCACGCGTTGCTAGCTCTACAGGGGCGATACGTACCACATCTTCACGCTGCACTCTATCGTGTGCTTTACAGCGCTTATTATTGACGCGTATCTCATCTGAGCGAATCATTTTATAGATATGTGATTTTGGCAAACCTTTTAAACGGTTTAACAAAAAGTTATCCAAACGCTGATCGTGTTGATGGCGCGTTACTTCGAGGTAGTTCACCTTACCGAAGTTGCTAATCTCATCGTCAGCGCTTTGTGGGCGTGTTTTGCTATTAAAAATAGCAGGGGCTTCATGGGTAGTAGCGTCGTCAGTCATTTTTGAGTTTGTCATTTTTAGTTAGGTATTTACACAAAGATTTGCTATAGTTTAGCATGTTGAGCGACAATTAAGCAGAGGCGACAGCAATAATCATTGTTGTTACAAATAGTTGACCACCATTTTATTGCTTGTCAGTTTTCTACTACTTGCCAGTAAAGAGGTTGACACTATTTATCCTACTGACCTGACACGTTTCATCTGATTTTAGGGCGCGTTATTTATTTAGAGGTATTACTTACCAAATATAGCCCTACAAATTAAAAATACTGTACTGAATCTTATTCGGTACCATAAAATAAATAGTGACACTAAATACCATCGCGTCAATAACGCTGATAATAAATCAGCTTATTAACCGATTACAACACAACACTGACTCACTAATTGCATGACAACGACCGTACTCGATAATCAATCATTATCTAATGACTATTTATCTGATGGTTCTTTATGCCAGCATAGTTGAGCAAGTATGGGTAGTTTAGCGTTAGGATCGAAAAGTATATCGATAGCTGCCTAAGTATTGGTGGTCAAACAGATGACGATAACAATGTAAATACGATACCACGCTGACAAGCTGGTCCATTACTCTGTTTGCCAAGTACGCCCCGCTGATAACAAAAGCTGCGACACCTAACCTTGAGACACCCAAGATATTATTGACGTTAGACAAAGAACGATAAACAAAGAGTAACCAATTGCTTCGCCTGAACAAACAACCGCTGACTGACGCCACTATATAGTAGCAATCATGACCGCGATATTATTGTTAGACTTTGATGGATGAATGGCAACAGCACCATGCCTTTTTAATATCAGTATTTTTTAGAACTGTAACTGACCCTCGCCCACGCTTACAACGTGCGCTGAAATCACTACCAATAGAACGTACTGAGAATAAGAACGCTTTGACTCGCTGACCCAATCATATATGTACCAAGTTTACTAATGATAAAATATAAGTACCATAGCCTTACACCCTATATTACTGATATTAATGTGAGCGCCGCTCATTACTTCAGGTAAAAAAAGAAGCCATTGAAAAAGCCCATGTGCTTTATGAAACCCACGATTTACGTTCTACCGTTAATGAACATCTACACACGCTAATCACAATATTAGCCACACTTGCCACTATGTCCTAAAGACTGTCTTATCGTTGTCATGCGTACTCATAGGATACAAATATGAAACGCATTTTAATCAACGCCACTCAAAACGAAGAGATTCGTGTCGCCTTATGTAAAGGCAATCATCTGTACGATTTCGACCTAGAAAACCGTACTCGCGAGCAAAAAAAATCTAACATCTATAAAGGTCATGTGACCCGTGTTGAGCCATCGCTCGAAGCAGTATTCGTCGAATACGGTTCTCAGCGCCAAGGATTTTTACCAATTCGTGAAATCTCTGCTGAATATCTAAGCGGCAACCCACGTGACGAAAACATCAAAAAACTGATCAAAGAAGGTGACGAGCTAATCGTCCAAGTCGAAAAAGAAGAGCGCGGCAATAAAGGCGCTGCCCTATCAACGTATGTGTCATTAGCCGGTCGTTATCTGGTATTGATGCCAAACAACCCTCGCGGTGGTGGTATCTCACGTCAAATCTCGGGCAAACTGCGCGAAGATATGAAACGCATGCTAAGCAATCTTGATTTACCAAAAGGCATGAGCGTTATCATTCGTACTGCTGGCATTGGTAAAACGCAAGAAGACTTGCAGCACGATTTAAATCACTTGCTCAATATTTGGCAAGCCATCCAAGAACAGAACCAAAAATACCCATCACCGCGCTTGGTTCACCAAGAAGCGGGCGTTGTCACACGTGCTGTTCGTGATTATCTGCGTGATGATATCGCTGAGATTTGGATTGATAACGAAAACGCTTATATTGAAGCGGCGGGTTTTATCGATGCAGTAATGCCAAAACAAGCCGAAAAGCTACGCAAATATACCGATTATGAGCCGATGTTTTCACGCTTTAATATCGAAAAACAAATCGAAACTGCTTATCAGCGTGAAGTTCGTCTGCCATCAGGTGGTTCAATCGTTATTGACCAAACAGAAGCACTAGTCTCTATCGACATTAACTCAGCTAAGTCTACCAAAGGTTCAGACGTTGCTGAGACCGCTTACCATACCAACTTAGAAGCAGCTGATGAGATTGCTCGTCAGCTTCGTTTGCGTGATATGGGTGGTTTGATCGTTATTGATTTCATTGACATGAATGACAACAAGCACCAAAAAGAAGTAGAAAAACGTCTAATCGATGCGACCAAATACGATCGTGCGCGCGTTCAGTTTGGTGATATCTCTAAGTTCGGTCTAATGGAAATGAGCCGTCAGCGTCTACGTCCTTCATTAGAAGAGTCAACAGGCTATATCTGCCCACGTTGTCATGGCAACGGTATGATTCGTGACTTGCGTTCATTGTCGCTACTGTCTCTTATACACATCTGACGCTGCCGACGATATGCAGTGTGTAG
>CAJXUF010000119.1 GCA_913061175.1 uncultured Psychrobacter sp. | reverse complement strand
GGATAGTCTTGGTAGTCGAGCAGGGCATCAAGCGCACGAACGATTAGCTCAGCTGGCTCTTCGATGTCGCTGACGTTTTCGACTTTACCCAAGTTGACCGCTGATAGCGTACAAAGGGCGATTTCGCCTTCTTCATCATTGATGTTATCTAGTGGCTTGGTCGGTAGCGCGATTTCCATACATAGGTTTGACTGGCGAATCGGGGCAACCGTCGCGTCAAATGGGCTATGGGTGTTGCAATGATCGACGTTTTGGATATAGATACGACCCGTACTGGCGCGCTCTTGCATCATCAGGCTGAACAAATCAGCAGCTGGGATCTGACGGCTACGTACGTTAGGATCATTTTCGTACTTGGTGTATAGCTCTTCGAACTTGTCTTGATCTTCAAAGAACGCATCATACAAGCCTGGCGTGTCACCTGGTGAGAATAGCGAGATGTCTTGGCCTTTGATTAGGCGCGTGTACATCGTTTTGTTTAACTGTACGCCGTAGTCCATATGACGGACACGGTTGTCTTCGACGCCGCGGTTGTTTTTCAGTACCAGTAATGACTCAACTTCTAAATGCCATAATGGGTAGAACAGGGTCGCAGCACCGCCACGTACGCCACCTTGTGAGCAGCATTTAACCGCAGTTTGGAACAGTTTGTAGAATGGGATACAGCCAGTATGCTGTGCTTCACCGCCACGGATAGGGCTACCAAGGGCACGGATACGACCAGCATTGATGCCGATACCAGCACGCTGTGATACGTAGCGTACGATAGCGCTAGTGGTTGCGTTGATAGAGTCTAGGCTATCACCACATTCGATCAATACGCACGAGCTAAACTGGCGCGATGGGGTACGTACGCCTGACATGATCGGCGTCGGTAGTGAGATTTTGAACTCTGAGGTTGCATCATAGAAGCGTTTGACGAAATCAAGACGATCTGACTTGTCGTATTGGCTAAACAGACACATACCGACGAGCATATACAAGAACTGCGGGCTTTCATAGACAGTCTTGCTCACGCGATCTTGAACCAAGTATTTGCCAGCCATTTGCTCAACAGCAGCATAAGCAAGGTTCATATCGCGCCAGTGATCAAGATATTCTTCTAACTCATCAAATTCAGCACGGCTATAGTCCGCTAGGATGTGCTGATCGTATTTGCCAGCATCAGTCAAAGTTTTGACATGATCATATAGATGCGGCGGGGTAAATTTGTTATAAGCAATCTTACGTAGATGGAAGATAGCCAAACGCGCAGCCAGATATTGATAGTCAGGCGTGGTTTCAGAGATTAGGTCGGCGGCAGACTTGATGATGGTTTCGTGAATGTCACGAGTCTTGATACCTTCATAAAACTGGATGTGCGACTTTAGCTCAACTTGAGACACAGACACGTTGTCCAAGCCGTGAGCTGCCCACGCTATTACCTTGTGAATTTTGTCTAAATCAATAGGCTCTAAACGTCCATCACGTTTGGTTACTTGGATTTTGTCAATATGTGTCATGCTGGCCTCTATTTTGATTGCTTATTGTGATGCTGCGCGCCGAGTGGGCGGCAGACATTCTTTATAACGCTATTATGTAGGGTTGTGCTAGCTGGTTTTTTTGGACAAAAAGCTACCACTACCCATAGTGACGGTTAAAATCACTGAGTACTACATATAGCGTGTTTGTTAATTGGTAGGCACAATATAGCGGGAAAATTTTGAAAATACTATATTGATTTTAGAATAAAACTATGTTGCTACAAGGTTGTAGGCAGTCCAAATTTTGGCAAAGGACGATGGGATAAGGGTTAGACGCAAATGTGGTCAATAATAAAATTTTTGTAAAAATATCGTGAGATTTACTTTTCATTCTCTCGGTTATTGTCGACTGATAATGCGAGTCATGGTGGCAATAATGCGGGCGCAGATTGTACATCAAACCACAAAAAATCGCCACCCATAACTTATTACTAGCGAGTGACGATTTGGACTAAAAAGGCGTTAAAGTTTTTTATGCCACTTATAAAACAATACGAACCGTTTTTGCATTATCCAGTGAGGCATAAAGCGCGTTCACTTGCTCAGCAGCGGTTAGGTACAAATTGACCCGTGCCGAGTGAAAACGACCTGTTTTAGACGGTTTAACTTCGATAGACGCCAAATCAAAATCAGGGAACTGGCTACCCAAAATTAGCTTCACTTCATTAAGCAAACTCTCACGCTCGCCTTCATGACCGATGATGCTTAGTGGGTAGTTCATCGGGAACTCCCAAAGCTCTGGGTTTTGAATATCGGTCTTTTTGCCTACCAATGCACCTTTATTTGGCGTCAGGTCGGTGACTTTAACTGATGGCTGATTGCTGGTTTGGTTATTTGCGCTGTTGTCGACGTTGTCGTTGTTGTCTTTTGAATCATCACTCATGATATGAGCCTCGCTTATATAGGTAAATAAAAAAAAGTTAATCAGTCATTAGTAGTAAGTAACTAGCGGTAAGTCATTCGAAAATCGCTGCTATAGACATTTAGTTAGTTAAACATCTGCTCAAACTATGCCAAAAGCATAACGCCAAAATCTGAGACTTGCTCAGTGTGGACATCAGTGGCACTTAAATCAGTCAAGCTATAGTCGATTCAATTTAAAAGTAGTACAAGGCAACCGAGTGTAGATGTACATGTGATACATCAAGCAAGGTTAACGCTGTCATACTTTTATAGTGGACTGGCTATATTAGGCAGAGAATATATGCACTGTTTATAGTGGTCTATGGATGATTATTCAAGTGAAGTCTGTATTTAGTCCGTCCTATCAAGAAATAGTAGGTGGATTAGCTATTGTTAATAGCTGTTAATAAAAACTACTGCAAATAACCATTGATAGGAGTGATATCAGGCGGAATATCCGTCTCTCCCAATGCTTCTCTTAGATTAATCTCGATAGTGCGTGACAAGGCAGTCAAAGGTAACTGGTTAGCGGCCAAGCCAAAAGGTTCTTCTAACTCTTCACTAAGCGCGTCCAAACCAAAAAAGGTATAAGCAATCACCGCACAAATCAATGGGGTCGCCCAACCAAGTGAGGCCACCAAGCCAAAGGGCAACATAATGCAATACAGATAGGTGGTGCGATGTACCAGCAGCATGTAAGCAAAGGGCAGTGGCGTGTTATGAATGCGCTCGCAAGCTGCCAGTACAATTGTCATAGAGGTCAGGCGCTCGTCCATGTTTTGTATGACTTGCTCCGATACCAGTCCTCGACGCCGAATATCGCCTAGCTGCTTACCCATTAGGCGCATTATATAATCAGGTACGTTTTTCGCTTGGCGCATACGGTCATGATGTAACGCTGCGACAAGAGGCTCGATATCCGCCCAAGGTGGCGTACCACGCAATCGGTGGCGCACAGCATGGGCAAACGCAATGGTCAGATATACCATCGTTCGCTGAGTATCGCGTCCAGTCGCATTGTGAACCTCGCCATCTTCTATACCAGTCGCATCGTCATTATCTATAAAGGACAGTACTTGGCGGGTTAAGCTACGAGAATCATATACCAGCTGACCCCATAGTCCGCGAGCTTCCCACCAACGCTGATAACTGGCGTTGTTCCGAAACCCAAGAAACAACGATAGGGCGATTCCAAGCAAGGTAAACGTTGCCATACCATAATAGGGAAACGAGTCAGGAAGCCAGTGCTGGATAATCGTGATAAGCGTACTAAGAATAGTAATCAGCAAAATTTGCGGATAGATTTTTGGAATGATTGATCCGCGCAGGGTAAAAAATATCTTAAGGGCATTGGGTGTTTGCCGGACAATCATGTCAGTTTCCTAGCGATGGAGTATATGGAGACACTATTAAATGTCCCATGTGATTCTAATATAGAAACGAGTTCTGTAAAGCCCAAAAGGCTATAAATTTATTCAAACTAAGAAGTAGGGCGGTCACTTAAGCTCGGTAATTGGGATAGACAAAAAGTTAAATCCTTGGCAAAAAGGGAGATGTTTTTATTAATCTACTTTATGTATGTTAAAATGACGCCAAATATTACTTCTTAACTCTATAAAAGCTGTCACCACAAAGATGAATACGCCACCCTAGCTGTACCCCTCCTCAGTAATGATTGCTTCCTATAGTAATTACTCTCATAAAGCGTCTGACGCTTTTCCTTGTGCGCACGCACTGCTTTAATGTTTGTATCACTATTCGATATATCTAGTGGATCGTAAAGATTACCCCACTAAAAGTAAGTTATGACGATAACTCGCTAACTATGATCGTTCACATTTTTATATTTATCATTTGATAAGCACTGGGCAATGTACCTAGATAGAGATGTGCCTAGATAGCAAAGGATCTAAATAAAGATGTGTCAGACTTTTCATGTGAGCTGATTTTTAACTACTTTTTAGATGCTTTCCAATTAGATGTTTTCTAAATAATGATTAGATACCTCGTTTATTGACAGACTACAGCAGTTCCCCAAAACTGAGTTAAATATGTTAAATACAATTAAAGAGCATTGGCTATCCAATGCGCGCGGCGATGTCTTGGCTGGCATGGTCGTCGCTTTGGCGCTTATTCCTGAAGCGATTGCGTTTTCTATTATTGCCGGTGTCGATCCTCAAGTAGGGCTTTATGCCTCGTTTTGTATAGCGGTAGTGATTTCGTTTGTCGGCGGTCGTCCAGCGATGATTTCGGCGGCGACGGGTGCGATGGCGTTACTGATGGTGACACTGGTCAAAGACTATGGCTTGCAGTATTTGTTAGCAGCTAGTGTGCTGACAGGTGTTATACAGATTATCTTTGGCTTCTTAAAGCTAGGTAATCTGATGAAATATGTGTCTCAATCCGTAGTGCTCGGCTTTATCAATGCCTTGGCTATTTTGATTTTTATGTCGCAGGTTCCTGAGCTGTTGCCGCAGGCAGGTTCAAACCTAGTACACGTATACGGTCTTGTGGCGCTAGGTCTGCTAATTATCTATGGCTATCCATATATCCCAAAGATCGGTAAAGTGATTCCATCGCCATTGGTCAGTATTGTACTGGTCACTGCTATAGCCATCTTATTAGGTGCAGAGGCGCGAACCATCAATGATATGGGCCAGCTGCCTGATACCCTGCCGATATTTTTGATACCTGATATCCCGTTGAACTTAGATACATTGATTATTATTTTCCCGTACTCTATTAGTCTGGCGATAGTTGGCTTGCTTGAGTCTATGATGACCATGACGATCGTAGATGATTTGACTGATACCAAAGGCGACCGTACGCAAGAGTGCAAAGGCCAAGGTATTGCCAATGTTGTTAGTAGTTTTTTTGGCGGGATGGCAGGCTGTGCGATGATTGGGCAGTCGATCATCAACGTCAAATCAGGCGGTTATACGCGTCTTTCTACCTTGGTAGCAGGCGTATTTTTATTACTGATGGTTGTGTTCCTAAGCGATTGGTTAAAGATTATTCCAATGGCCGCATTGGTCGCTGTAATGATTATGGTGTCTATCGGTACTTTTAACTGGGGTTCCTTTAAAGAGCTAAAAACCAAGCCACTGCAAAGTAATGTGGTCATGATTACGACCGTCGCTGTGGTAGTCGCGACGCATAACTTGGCCTATGGCGTATTGATTGGCGTGCTGCTGTCAGCACTGTTCTTTGCCAATAAGATTGAGCGCTATATGAGTGTGCATAGTCACATGGATGAAGCATCGCAAACGCGTTATTATCGAGTTGACGGACAAGTGTTTTTCTCATCAGCAGAGCGTATGATTGATGCCTTTGATATTAAAGAATCTGTCTCTAAAGTGGTCATTGACGTGTCGCGCGCGCATTTTTGGGACGTGACAGCAGTCGCCGCCATAGATAAAGTGATTATTAAATTTCGCCGTGAAGGCACTGAGGTAGAGCTCATCGGTTTGAACGAGGCGAGCCAAGCGATGATAGACAATTTCGGTGTGCACGATAAGCCAGATTCTGAGCAAAGCTTAGGCGCGCATTAAATTAGCTACGTATTAGTAGTATTATATTCATAAATATAAAAAAGCTGAGTGTATCTTGGCTTTTTTTATGCAAATTAAAACCTGACTAGAAGACTATATTCCATTATGGATAAATATCTTAGAAGGTAATAGGACGGCAGAAAGGAAGGGGTAGCTAGAAGGGAAGAAGTAACAGGTTTGGATGATGTGATATTAAAATAATTAATCGTTATATTGAAATATCTAGATGTTTTGTAACAAAGGAAAATAGCTCTATAGATTATGAGAATTTTTTAAAGCTTCAACAGCTCTTTTTCAACTTCATTGAGAAATGCTTCGATGTTAGCTTCATGACGCTGATAAAACGTCCATTGTCCATGGCGTTCGGACGTAACCAATCCTGCTTTTTTTAACACACCCATATAGTTTGAAATGGTTGATTGCGACAATCCAGCTTTTTCTTGGATGTAGCTGACGCATACCCCATCCAGATTAGCATGCTCTGGTAATGACGCTGGAAAGTTCGACCTGTCCTTCAACCACTTTATGATTTGACGACGCATGGGGTTGTTAAGTGCAGATATTATGTTTTCTGTATTCATAAAATGTGTGATATCGATACCTAGTTAATAATCAACAACTGTCAGAGTGGAACATTAGATTTTTAGCTTACTCATTATGAGTATAAACACTAAAGCGGAGTAGTGTTTATTTACCGCCAATGTGCCAACCATATACAAATAAACGGCTACTAGTAAGATACTGCTTATAACTAGCGTTTATATTCTGACTATACGTTTCTATAACAGTAGAGTATACAGCCAAAACTAAATTAATTATGACAGTTGTACTGTCTAGTCATCGGAATATTGTCGAATAGTAACAATATATGATGGACAAAAAAAGACTGTTTCAAATCGAACTTAACACTAAACGTTATTGCGACTGACTTATTAAATACACGTTATTTTTGACATAACCAGCAGTAAAATAGTATTAGAAAGCTTCTGACATAACAAGGGCGTATTGAATATTCAACACGCCCTTGATGCTTTATGTTTTTCGATTTTATTAAGCTTTTTTATTAATCTGGTTAGCATCGCGGTAGAGTACCAAAAAATTTAATAAACATAGTTGTGATATCTTAGCTTTTTAGAAATGCCTCAATTTTTGGTTTAATAGTCATAGAGACAATGACCATTAACGTCAATCCTACTGGTAATGCAACTAGAAACCCTTCTAACCAACCGTTCAAAAATGCTGTTTGATTGGCAAAACCAATCGTCTTTGAGGCAGTACTAAAGGCCAACATAGACTCCATTATACAAGCCATCAACACACCTGTAATGAGATTACGTTTGTACGCTTTGGTATTAGGTAGCTTATGATTAACAAATTTTATGACCAGTCCCATCAGTAAGAAGCCAATCGGCATGATCGCATACGCTGCAAGTAGCGCTCTAGACCAGTCTATAAAAAACGTATCGGAGTATCCGACATTCATATAGGTCATCACACCTGTTAAGAGACCACCTATGACAGTCATTAAGACAAGGATTAATAACACTTTGTAGAGCAACGGTATTTTTTTAGTGCCATCATTCTTAGCGCCACTATTTTTATTGCCATCAATGAGCAGGGTCTCGGTATTTGCCGGCATCGTTATTTTCCTATCATCATAAAGAGCGTTTAATTAGTCGGTGTTTTTTTCTGCCTGTCGATCGCTTACAGATTGGTCTTCTGCAACACCTGCTTTCCAGTAAGAAAAGGCATATAGTTCATCCTTAGACCACTGTTGCTCGACCTTTAGGTAATGACGAAGGGCTTTGACAGATGAGAATTCGCTAGCGATATAAGCAAAACGGCTCTGCTCTGCAGTTGGCAAATCGAGAGATTTTACTGTGTCGATTAATTGACTGCCTTGCGTTGGATCTGGGTTATGTAACCATGTCATGGTGATATTGGCTGCTGTCGGCAATTCTTGCTCATCTTCTGCACCGTGCACTTCGATGATGCATTGTCCAGTCGCGCTGGCAGGCAAGCTTTCTAATATCGAGCCGAGCACTGGTATCGCTGTGGCATCGCCAATCAGTAGAAAATTATTTGCATCGGGACAAAGCGCTTTAGTTTTAGGCTTCATTAAGATGCCAATCTCGTCACCCACCTCAGCATGAGTAGCCCAACCTGAAGCGGGGGCCTCATCACCATGAGCGACAAAATCAATCCAGATCTGTTGTTTTGCCACATCGGCGCCGCGATGAGTATAAGTGCGGACAACGAATGTAGTATTGTCATTTAGGTCAATTGGCTGAGCTTTATCAACAGGAATAAGTACTTTGTTATTTGCGCCGACTGTCATGGTCGCGATATTGGCAATAGTATCTGCTTGGCCTGTTAGGTATATACGGATGTAGTGCGGAGTAATCATTTGCTTGTGAGCAACGGTCATGATTTCGCGTACTGGTTTTTGATTTATGGTGTTATTCATACGGATCTGTCCTTACTTATTTATCGGTAGCCTTGCTGTTGCTACGTTGTCTATCATGGTGCGACTGACACGGAAAAATAGCGCAAGCTCTACGAGGCTTAAATCTTTCGTTAATTGCTGTCTTGTCCATTCTTCTGCTGCATCAAGCTTTGTCATAACCTCTTCGCCTTTAGAAGTCAGCTGTAGTAATTGGCTGCGACCATCAAGCGGGTTATCTGTCTTTAATATTAGCTCAGCCGCCAAAAGGTCATTTAAGGCACGAGTGATTTGCGCTTTGTCTCGCTGCATGTGTTTAGAGATCGATAGCGCAGTGCTATTCGGGTTATAACAGACGCCTTTTAAGGTTCTGATATTGGTCACTGATAACTCGACACCTTGCTGACGAATGCCTTCTAGCAGCAGGTTGGTATAGGTATGCATCAATTGATGTAGTGTTTCGCTCAATGAATTGTTAGACATAAAAACTCTTTGATATAGTTGATATAAGCAACTATATATAATAAGGTTGATAGTGTCAACTATAAAATGGTTTTTGAAGGAGTGTGTCCATCTAAACTTGGATAATTTTGAATAAGAGAAGACAGTAGATGGTCAAGAAAATAGGGATATATTGAACAAGGAGCGCTTGGGTTAAAGAGATCTATGACTAGGAGGCTATGCAATTATGGAGCTTTGTAATTAATAAACACAGTAATTAATAATTTCTAGAATTAAAAAGCAGGCACAAAAAAAGCTGAGACATGCTCAGCTTTTCTATTTTTAGCAACGATCTGAAACCTATTAGCTAGGCTCAGTATTTCTCTGAGAGTCTAGTCATTTTCAAGGAAAGAGCGCAAGTGCTCAGAACGTGATGGATGACGCAATTTACGTAATGCTTTTGCCTCGATCTGACGAATACGCTCACGCGTTACATCAAACTGCTTACCGACTTCTTCCAAAGTATGATCCGTTGGCATATCGATACCGAAACGCATTTTTAGCTGTCTCTTATACACATCTCCGAGCCCACGAGACGGACTCCTATCTCG